>NZ_JBHYMQ010000009.1:0-28089 GCF_042742985.1 Streptomyces sp. NPDC058864
GCCGCGATGAAATGACGGCGGCTCCACAGCTGCCGCACGTACTCGACGAGGCCCGGACGTGCGCCGCTGACGGACAGGCCGTACTTGGCCGCCAGGTCTGAAGAGGACGCCAGGTCGTCAGCACCGTGGACTTGTGGGGGGACGACCGCGCTGTGGACCAGCGGGGTTGTGGGGGTGGTCAAGACGTCGGATCCGTCCTGGAGGGGATTCAAGGAAGATGAGTGCCCCGGTGCAACGGAGCCGTGGAACCGGAGACCCGTAGCCGTCAGGCACCTTGCGGACCGGCGGTGACGTCGGAACCAGGTTATGGCACGTACCTACGATCAGAGGCGTCACACAGCGCGTTGGCGTCATTCCTCGTAGTGGTACACGAACTGCGACCTTTTCTGCGTGGTGTATCTGCTGTGAAAGGTGCCAATTATTGCGGCATCTTCCTGTTCGCGCCATGGGTGTTGACACCCATTTCTCACACCCCCCGGCCGAGACGAAATGGTCAGGCGGACCACTACAGCCGTAGCTGACGCACCAGGGTTTGGGTGCATCCGGGTGCCGGAGCGTGGGGCCGGCGGGGCCCACATGCCTCAAGGTGCGTCACGCTCTCCAGCGTGCCCTGGGCTTGGGGAAGGGGCATTCTGGCAATGTGGCCTTGGCGGTAACCTCCGTTCGAGTTCCCCATGGCAGGCCCACAAGCGAAAGAAGGGCCCCGCGCGCCAGCGGGGCCCTTGGGCCGTCTCCGCAGACAACGAGGAGAGCAAGTGCCACCTCGTCATGCGTTCGGGATCTTGTCCTTCGTGTCCCAGGTCGCACGTGGGTGCATGCTAGAAGTGCGACCCCGTCCATGCGGGAGACGTCATGCTCAGGGCGGGGCCGCCCGCCACTCGCGTGCGATGACCGGCTTGCGTTCTCGAACTGGCCGGCGGAATCTGAGTGCAATGCTTGGGGTCGTCCACCCCCAAGCGCCCCTCGGCGTGAGGAGGTCCCCGGCGTGGGGAAGCGACGGGGACCTCCTTTCGTTGTTCGTCGAGGACTGCGAGTACGACTCCCACCCGACTCACATCTTCAGCGTGCCCTCTCGTGTACTTGGGTGCATCCTTGAGAGGTGGCCCCGCTCTGACGTACCTCCGTGCATACGCATCCAGGGCGGGGCCCCACAGTCTCGCAGCGTGCAACGCCGGCAAAAGGAGTTGCGAGTTCACAGCTTCGGACGGGCCTGCGCCGGGAGAGACGAGGGGCCACCGGGGCTGGCGGGGGCGTGCGGCGAAGCGAAGGTCAGGGGGTGCCTAGGCTGCCCCGGTCGGCAAGCCTCATACACAGATCAGTCGGGCAGAGCCGTCGGCATGTAGCGGGGTCAGGCACCTGCCGGTGACTGTGGCAAGCGCGGTGCGCGGTTCGGTGGCGCCGGTGTGGCCCGCAGCTCTGCGGGAGCCCTGCCTTCATCCGGCAAGCCGGAAGATCACCCGCCTGAGAAGCCGCACTCGAACCCACGCTCACCGTGACCGGTACAGCAACGGCTTCCGAGAAGAGTGCTGTAGCGGGACCGGCGCCTGCGCTCTTTTGAGCGGCTTTGGTGGCAGTGCGTGTCCGTCTGGTTATTAAACGTTGCACTTGTCACACGGAGGAGGACCCTCCGCTTGTCGATCTTGTGACGGGTTGTCGTTGTTACCGATCTTTTACTCTTCGCTACTTTCACTTTGCCTTCACGTGTGTGATGGGCGCGAAGTGAACGAGTGGGAGAGTCATGGCTGTTGGGAAACTGGAGCGCCCCGGGTGGGGGAGACCGCGCCGGGGCAGGGGTCGACGCTGGATAGTGGGCGCTCTTCTGGTGGCGTTGCCGGTCACGCTTCTGGAGGGGATGGAGCCGGCGTTCGCTGCGGCGCCGGGGAAGGCGCCCGGTCTTGCCGCGAAGAAGGCCGCAGTTACGCAGGCCGCGGACATCGCCTCTGCGCGGGTGGCGGCGCGTTTGTCCGGCAAGCGCGTTGAGGCACTTTCTGAGCGCACGGAGACCTCGACAACGTGGGTCAACAGGGACGGTTCGCTCACCACGGAGATGGCCGCGGGTCCGATCCGCTTCCGGGATGAAGCGAGCGGCAAGTGGCGCCCCGTGGATCTGGAGTTGGTCCGGGCAGCTGATGGATCGGTGGCACCGAAGGGGCACCCGCTCGGGTTACGCCTGGCCGGCAAGTCTGGCACGCGGGCCTCATCGCTCAAGGCCGCTCAGTCGGCGAAGGCCACCGACCTGGTGACCCTCGGCGAGGGCGAGAACCAGATCACGCTCCAGTGGAAGGGAGGCCTTCCCGCCCCAAAGCTGGAGGGCACCCGAGCGGAGTATCCGGAGGCGGTGCCGGGTGCAGACGTGGTTGTCGAGGCTACCCGCACTGGTTTCGAACAATTTGTCGACATCAAGCAACGCCCGGCTGCTGGCGGGTACTCCTACACGCTGCCGCTGAAGGCCCAGGGCCTGAAGGTGAGGCAGCTCAAGGACGGCAGCGTCCTGTTCACCGACAATAAGAACAAAAAACGGGCTGTCATGCCCGCGCCAGTGATGTGGGACGCGAGTGTCGACAAGGTCTCCGGTGAGCACACCCGCCGGGCCAAGGTCGGCCTAAAAGTCGTCCCGCACAAGGGTTCCGTTGACCTGGTCATGACTCCGGACCCGAAGTTCCTCGCCGATCCGGCCACGACGTACCCGGTCACGGTCGACCCCACCACGGCTCCGCTGAGCAACGTCTTCGACACCTACGTCCAGCAGGGTGAGACCGTCGACTGGTCCACCGACGTCGAACTCGACATCGGCAACCCCGGAACCACCAACGGTGACGGCACTCCGCGTACCGCGCGGTCCTTCATCTCCTGGAACACCACGCCCATCCAGGACGCCCTGGTCACGGACGCCAAGCTCAGCCTGTGGAACTTCCACTCCGGCAACACCGACTGCAAGCTCTACCCCTGGGAGGTGTGGTCGACCGGGGCCGCATCGACCTCCTCGCGCTGGACGTCGCAGCCGGCAAAAACCGCACTGAAAGCCACCTCCACAGAGACCCGCGGCAACCCAGGGTGCACCTCGGCGCCTGACGGGTGGATCAACGCCACCGTCACCACACTGGTCCAGGAGTGGGCATCGGCCAAGGTCACCAAGGGCAACATGGGGCTTTACGCCTCGAGTGAGTCCGTGGTGGCACAGTGGAAGCGGGTCAACTCCGCGAACGCCACATCCAACCCGCCGAAGCTGACGGTCACCTACAACTACCGGCCGCGGACGGGCACTAAGCAGGAGGCGGGCCCGCCGTACTTCTCCTACTCCGGCGCCTACGTGGTGAACACCACGACCCCGACCCTGCGGGACACGTTCGTCGACGCCAACGGCGACAAGGTCGACGGAACCTTCCAGATCTTCGACAACGCCACCAACACCCAGGTCGGCGACGTCCTGGTCTCACCGTTCGTCCCCTCCGGACAGGTCGCCTCGGTCAAGGTCCCCGCCGGCGTGCTGGCCAACGGCAAGACCTACAAGTTCCGCACCAGCCCGTACGACGGAGCCCACTACAACCTGGGCTGGTCGGAGTGGAAGACGTTCACCGTCGACACCACCGCGCCGTCTGCGCCCACCGGCATCGTGTCGACGGACTACCCGTCCTCTGCATGGGTCAAGGGCGCAGGACAGGCCGGCGTCTTCAACGTCACCCCACCGTCAGCCGATCACAACTGGCTGGAGTGGTCACTGGACGGCGGAGCATGGACCAAGGTGGCCACCGGCGGATCCAGCGCCCCCAAGGCCATCAGCGTCACCCCGCCCAAGGACGGCACCCACACCCTGCAGGTCCGTTCGGTGGACAAAGCCGACAACAAGTCCGAGTCTGTTGACTACACCTTCCACGCTGGCCCGGGGGGTTTCGTTCAGCCCAGTGACGGCGAGCGCACCGCGCGCCGCCTGCCGCTGATCGCGGAGGCGGACGCAGTCAAGTACAACGCGGTGTCCTTCTCCTGGCGCCGCTCCGAGGCCGACGCGTGGGTCGTGATCCCTGCGGGAGATGTCACCTCCGGCGGCGTGCCCCTGACCGGCTGGCCGGTGCCCCTGACCAACGGCAAGAACGCCGCACTGACCTGGAACACCACCACAACCGTCGATCCCGACGGGGCCATCCAGATCAAGGCCGATTTCGCCGGGCCCAACAGCGCCTCCGGGAGCACGCAACCGCTGTCCGCGATCGTTGATCGCAACGCCACCGGTGCAGCATCGCAGGACATCGGGCCGGGTTCGTTGAATCTCCTGACCGGAGACTTCTCCCTGTCCGAAGATGACGCCTCCTTCTTCGGGCTGGGCATCAACCGGACCGCTTCTTCCCGCACGCCTGCAGCAGGGGAGCAGGAGGGGCAGGTCGCAATCTTCGGCAAGGAGTGGACGTCGGGAACCGAGTCGGAACTGACCGACTCCGACTACAGCCACCTGCGGAAGATCTCCGACACCGCCGTTGCCGTCGTCGGCCAGGACGGGGCCGAGACCCACTTCACAGCCAACGCGGCCCGCACAGGATGGGTGCCCGAGACCGGAGCCGAGAAGCTGACGCTTCGCGGCAGCACCTCCGGCACCTTCACCCTCGCCAGCATTGACGGTACGGTCACTGAATTCGCCAAAACCGATCCCGCGGCTGCGACCTGGCAGGTCAGCAGTACGCTGCTGGAGGGTCTCACCAACTCCTCCATCACGGTGGTTTCCGAGACGGTCACCGTCGACGGCAAGAAGCTGGCCCGGCCCAAGCGCATCATCGCCCCGACCTCGGCGGTCACCGTTGCGGCGTGCACGGCTGACCCCTCCACCAAGGGTTGCCGAGCGCTGGAATTCGTCTACGCGACGTCCACCACCGCGACCGGCAACGGCAGCAGTGCCGAGTTCGGCGACTACGCCGGCCAAGTCAAGGACATCAAGCTGTGGTCCACCGTCCCAGGCGACGCTACGGCCTCCTCGAAGGCCGTCGCAACCTACCGGTACGACTCCGACGGCAGACTGCGCCAGCAGTGGAACCCCAACCTGTCCCAGGCAACAGCCACCGAGTACTCCTACGACACATCCGGCCGTGTGACCTCGTACCTGTCCAAGTCGGAACTCCCCTGGACCTTCACATACGGCACAGCAGGATCCAGCACTGCCGCTGGCCCGGGCATGCTCCTCAAGGCGTCCCGCCCCGGCCTCAAGGCCGGCACCGTGGACGTCGTGGAAGGGGAAGCCGCCACCACGATCGTCTACGACGTTCCGCTCACGGGGACAACCGCCCCATACAAGATGGGCGCCGCTGACGTCGCGGCATGGGGCCAGACCGGAGCCCCGACCGATGCCACCGCCATCTTTCCTGCAGACGCCGTGCCCAGCTCCAGCACCGGCGCGAACCTCACAGCCGGCTCCTACAACCGCGCCGACGTCTTCTACCTCGGCGTCTCCGGACGTACCGTCAACTCGGCCGCACCCGGCGGCCACGTAAGCACCATCGAATACGACCGCTTCGGCAACACAGTGCGCGAGCTGGACGCCGGCAACCGCGCCATCGCACTGGGACTCACGGCAGCGGACCGCGCAACCCAGGCAGAACTCGGCATCGCCCAGCTCACCTCCGCCGAGCGCGCCGATCTCCTGAGCACCTCCACCCTCTACAGCGACAACGGCATCCGCGTCCTGGAGACCCTGAGCCCACTGCGCAGGATCGACCTGACTGCGGACCTGAAGTCCGGAACCACCACACTGGTGGCCTCAGGCACCCCGGTCACAGCCCGCGCCTGGTCCGTCAACGAGTACGACGCCGGGCGCCCGACCGACGGCAGCGCCACCGCCAAGGACCAGATCACCCGAACCGTCGTCGGCGCACAGGTCCGCGAGCACCCCTCGGTACAGGGGGAGACCCGCACCACGCAGCTCCAGTACGACTGGTCCAAGGGGCTGGTCACCAAGACCATCGACGACCCCGCCGGACTGGCAATCACACACACGACCGAATACGACGCCCAAGGCCGGGTGATCAAGCAACTCGTCCCCGGCGCCACCGGAACCGATGCTGCCACTCGCGTGACGACCTACTGGTCCGCCACCGGAACCGGCGCCTGCGCCGGCCGCCCGGAGTGGGCCGACCAGGTCTGCTCCGTCGGCCCGGCCGGCACTGTCACGGGCGGCGGCAGCAACCCCAGCCAACTGGGCACCACCACCACCGAATACGACTGGTGGGGCAACACCGCCAAGGTGGAGACCACGGCCAACGGATCCACCCGCACCACCCGCCAGACTGTCGACGCGGCAGGCCGACCCACCAGCCTGCAGCTCACCGGCGGCGCAGGACAGGCCGTCCCCGCATCCACCACCGACTACGACCCGTCCAGCGGGCAGGCAACCAAAACCTACTCATCCACCGCCGGGACCATCACCCGCGTCTACGACAAGCTCGGCCGGATGGTGTCCTACACCGATGCCGACGGCGGTGTGACCACCACGGAGTACGACCTGCTGGGCCGCCCCACCAAGGTCACCGACAACACGCCCTCGACAGTCACCTACACCTACGACCACACCACCGAACCCCGTGGCCTGGCGACCAAGTCCGTCGACTCCATCGCCGGTACGTTCACCGCGGAGTACGACGCTGACGGCGCCGTCAGCAAGGAGAAGCTGCCAGGCGGCTTCACGCTCAACCAGAAGCTCGACCCCACCGGTGCCACCATCGACCGGACCTACACACGCGACAGCGACGGCACCGTCGTCATGTCCGACACCACGACCGAATCCGTCCACGACCAGACCGTCACCCACTCCGGCTGGTCCGACCAGAGCTACCAGTACGACGCCATCGGCCGCCTGACGACAGTGCAGGACACGGCGGACACCGTGTGCACCCGTCGAGCTTACGGCTTCGACAACCGCACCAACCGCACCACGCTGACCACAGCGGTCGCCGCTCCCGGCTTGGACTGCCCCACCACCGGCGGCACCACCAAAACCTCCGCCTACGACAGCGCCTCCCGCATAGTCGACACCGGCTACACCTACGACGCCTTCGGGCGCACGACCGTCCTACCGGGTGGCACCACCGTCGGCTACTACACCAATGACATCGCCTACCAGCAGACCGCGAACGGCAAGCGCCAGACCTGGCAGCTCGACGCCGCCCACCGGTTCCGGTCCTGGAAGGTCGAAACAGGCAGCGGCACCACCTGGACGCAAACCGCGTCCAAGCTCAACCACTACGCCGACGACTCCGACAGCCCCCGCTGGATCGTCGAGGACACCGCAACTGGTGCGCTGACCCGGAATGTGGGCTCTGCCGCCGGCACGTTCGCTGCGACCACCAGCAAGACCGGCGATACAGTCCTGCAGTTCACCGACATCCACGGTGACATCGCGCTGGCTCTCCCTCTGGATCTCAGCAAGGCACCCACGGTTCTCGACTCCGACGAATACGGGAACCCGCGGCAGACCGGCACCCCCGCACGCTACGGCTACGTCGGCTCCGCCCAGCGCTCCACCGAAACCGTCACCGGCGCCCTCCTCATGGGTGTCCGGGTCTACGACCCTGGCACCGGTCGATTCCTGCAGACCGACCCCGAATACGGCGGCAGCCGCAACGCTTACGAGTACGCCGCCGGTGACCCGATAAATACCTTCGACCTCGACGGCCGCAAGGCCTACGTCAAGCGCACCTACTACCGTTCCTGGGGGCGCGTAATCACCGAGAAGTGGACGAACAGCTCCGGCCTGAACAGGACATACAAGGCAACATTTATCCTGAACCGGCTCTGGACCAATCGCATCGCCGCCTACGCCTGGGTCGTCTACGGTATAGTCGGCGTCGTTGCGATGATCTTCCCCCATCCGGCTGTCGTAGCACTCGCCGCCATGGCAATTCTCTACGGGATCTACATCCAGGCAGTCGCCACCTCAGCGGACCGGCGAGGCCAGTGCCTCAGGTTCAACCTGAGGAGGAACTTCCAGTACGGCCGGTTCTGGGGCCACACCTTCTTCATGTACGACTACGGCTACGGGTACGCCTGGCGCGGTAGGTGCTGACGGCAGGTAGGGCTATGTGAATCACGGTGCCACCACGCCGGAAGCACTCCGGCGTGGTGGCACCGTGCCATCCATCTCCGAAACGGGAAACGATGAACAACCTGCGACTTTCCTTGCGTATATCAATCGTCACATGGCTCGTGCTCGCTGTGGTCGCAGTTGCTGCTGTGATCGCCTGGGGATGGGCAGACGGCGGAAAGTTCTGCATACCTGTCGCATGCTGGTCGCTCGTGGTCGCCGCAATTCGGCTACGGTTGGGAAAGCGATAACGAGATAATCCAGTAGAGCCGAATGGCCAAACTTCACGGGAGCCGCCCAGTACGGGCGGCTCCCGCAAGCTAATCTGGACCGTTGGCGATGGCGAGGCTATCCGATGATGGCGACGGGGGCGTCCCAGGCGTTGCGATCCACGGTGATGGTGTAGGCGCCGCGCTTTTCCTTGCTGTTCACCATGTACTGGTGGGCCCGGCTGTGGTCGGTGAACAGTTTCGGGTCCCAGGGCCAGTCGGTGGTGGTGGTGTTCTTTCCGTCCCACAGGGCGTACCAAAGGTTGCCTGGCAGGTCTGTCTTGTCGGAGGCCGTGGCAATGGCCTTGGCACTGGTACTGCTGAAGCCGTAGTAGCCGCCGCGGTAGGTGTTGGCACGCAGCGTCTTGGTGAAGGAACGCACGTACGCGAGGGTGGCGTCGTTGCACGCCTTGTTCGTGATGTCGTACGGCTCCATGTCGAGATAGATCGGGCTGCCGGCCTTCATCCCGAGCGCCTTGGCCTTGGCCACGGCATCCTTGGCGTTGCTCGCGCCGACGGTCACCGCTGTGGAGGCGGTGAACCTCTCCTTGTTGCCGCTGGCCTGGCAGGGCGGCTGTGCGCCGACGTAGAGCGGAATCAGCTTCCAGCCAAGGGAGTTGACCGACTTCACCCACGCTGCGGTCAGGTTAGGCTGGGCGCAGCCACGGTTCTTACCGCCGATATAGACCGCAGCAGCGCCGTAGAAGCCGGTGTTCCACGCCTTCATCGCCGTCAGCGAGGGCGCTGTACAGGTATCGAACGCCCGGCCGGTGTACGTCTTCTGCGCCGGCCAGGCCGTGGCCGCGATCGACGTCTGCGCCGCGATACCCGCCCCTACCGCGACGACGGCACCCGCCGCCGCCCAGGCGATGTAGCGAATCTTCTTAGATGACTTATGTCTGGACAATCCCCGCCCCATTCAAACTGACGGCCAACGGCCCCGGTGGTGCGCCTCGCACTTGGTGCGCCGTGCGCATGCAGCAGCCGTGCTGCAGATCGGCGTCCGATAGCTCAAGTGATCGAAGCGCACCGAACCTTATCGAAGATCAAGCACCCCGCGCCGACTCCGCCGCCCGGATGGTGCGCGAGGTACGCCAGCGGTGGCAGCCGCAGGTCCGCGTCCGTGCTCAGAAGCCGTTGCGCTACGTCACGGTGAGCGTGGGTTCGAGTGCGGCTCCTGGGACGGGTGATCTTCCGGCTTGCCGGTATGAAGGCAGGGCGTCCTGTCCGCGAGGCTGCAGCTGTAGTGGAAGGGTTCCGGTCTGGTGCAGGTACATGTCATCAACCCCTCGCCGATGGGGGCACGTACGGCGGACTCAGCGCACGTCGGGCCGGACCGTAAGGACTTCGTATGATCTTTGGCCGAGACAGAAGGACCCCGCATCGCGTGGAATCAGTCGTGTCAGCGCGCTGCGTGTGGGAGGCACAAATGAGTCGTCTGGTGGGGCAACTGCGCAAGCCGCTGGTCATAGGGGTGCTGGTGGTAGGCCTGGCCTTCGTCGCGGTAGGGATGTACCTGTTCCAGCCGTGGAAGCTGTGGACGGACGAGATCGTGAATGAGGCGCCACCCGCTACCAGACCGTCTACGAACACGCCCACGGAACTCTTGGAGCCCGATGAGCCGGGCGCATCCGGTGAATCCACAAAGCCGGCCAGCCCAAGGACGCTGGCCTCAGGCGAGTTCATCACTCATGAGCACACGACTACGGGCAGCGTGAAGATCGTCCAGCTACCAGACGGCTCCCGGGTGCTGCGCCTGGAAGACCTGAACACCAGCAACGGCCCGGACCTGAAAGTCTGGATCACGGACGCCACAGTGAAGCCTGGCAGAGACGGCTGGGACGTGTTCGACGACGGCGACCACCTCAGCCTCGGTAGCCTCAAGGGCAACATTGGCAGCCACAACTACCAGCTGCCCGCCGAAGCAGATCTGGACAAGTACACCAGCGTGAGTATCTGGTGCGATCGGTTCAATGTCTCGTTCGGCGCTGCCGAACTGGCCCGCGCCTGAACCGGAACGGCGGCTGCACACAGGCTCCTCACCGAGGAGGGCGGCCGCCTCGCCCGTGGCAGCGAACGCTGCGGGCATCCCTGTGGCTGGTCGCGCCGTTCCGGGCAGGCTTTTTGTTCGCTCAATGGAGCGAACAGCCAATTACGGTGCGCGGCCTTCGGAGATGAAGATCACGATCCAGGGGGGGAAGACCGTGCACTTCAGCTAGCCACTCTGTGGCACTTCCGTCACCCATCACGAGCCCAGCGGGGGCAGCTTGCGGCGCTTCCGGCCACCTCGATACAGGGTGTCGCGGTCGCGCGCCACCAGAAAGAAGCCGCAGAGGCAAAATGCCGCAGAGCAGACGGCGAGGATAACGCCGAGCGGCTGTCGGCCCTCAGACAATGAGCCGGCTGCGCGAAAGAGCTGCCCCAACCCGACTGCCGTCCCGCCCCATCCTGCACAGGTGCTGGCGTTTCGGCGATGCTGTCGTCCGATGAACCACACGCCAAAAGTCACGCAGATGAGACCACCAGCAGCGATTACCACTCCATCGAACATCCCCACCTCCGCGGGAAGCGTTACCGATCGTGATCGATCCCAAGCCCCCTGTCCCGAGCATGCGAACGCGTCGCTGCCCGGTGGCCGAGTGTCATACCTCATCACATCTGGGCTGCGACTTGTCACCCGCGACTGGCGCGTGGGTGGTGGGCTTGATGACATCGTCCTACTCTGACCAGGCGCAGCGGGGGCCACTGTGGACATCGGCTGCACGACGAGCGTGATGAACTGGTGCTGGAACACGCCGCAGGACATCGCCACCACGTCGCCTGGGGTGGACTGGCCGGTGTGTTCATCGGCGCGGACGGCCGCCCTGTCCGGAGCCGGATTCAATGCTCACGAACCCCGCACTACGAACCATGCGAACTCCTTCTGTTTCTGGGCGGGGTCTACGCTGAGCCACGTGGCCGCCGCATGACCTTCCTCCTTCGCGGGCCGGTGATCAACGGTGGCTGTGCCCGTCTTCCTACACTGGTTGGAGTGGGGTGCGAAGTGTCGGCATCGTCTGAGTTCCGTGGCTTCGATCTGGTGCGGCGGGGCTATGATCGCCATCAGGTCGACCGCTATCTCAAAGTTCTGTCTGAAGTTGATACGTCAGTCGGCCCGCCGCTCTTCCGGATCGTGTGGCGGGGCTATGACCCCCAACAGGTTGACGCGCGGGTCGGTGACCTTCTGGCTGACAGAGGCATCAGCAGCTAATCGCACCCCCCACCCCACCGGGCAGTGCTGTTCAGTGTCTCAACTGGCGAGATCGCGATCTACGGCTGGAGTAGGTGGGTCGCTTCAGAGCAGTCCCCGTTCGAAGCGTGTTCTGGCTAGGGCGATGACGTGGAGTCCGTTCACGGCTGGCCACCGGCCCCGGGCAGATTCGCCGTCTCTAGGGGTGATTCGGGTGTGGTGTGACGTTGGGTGTGGGGGTTCGTTGAACCTTCGCAACTCGTTCTCGGGGGTGTGGCTCTGCGGCGGGTTGTTGCACGACTCGACGCAGGAGTTGCTGATGCGGGCGTTTCCCGTGGTGATGCCCTCCGGGCAGAAGTACTGGACGGTCCTTGATGACGACCTGGAGGTCGTCCCCGTCGCCGATCACTGGCTGCGGAACCTCAGCTTCGGCCGGGACCGGGCCGAACTGACGACCAAGTCCTACGCCGGAGGCGTGGCCCTGTACCTGCGTTGGTGCGTCGCGACCGGCCGGTGCTGGCCGGAGGCGGGCCGGGATCTGGCCTTGTTCATGGTCTGGCTGAAGTACACCCCTGCGCCTCGGGATGGGGCGGTCGCGGTGGTGCGGCCCGGACCGGGCGCCGCGCCGGTGCGGGGTGAGCGGCGGATCAACCGGGTGTTGGTCGCCGTACGGGGGCTGCTTTCCTACGCCGTCTCTGCCGGGGCGGCGCCGCGGGGGGGTGCTGGGGCAGATCTACGAACTCGCCGACAGCAGGGACGTGCCGGTCGAGGCCGGGGGCGAGGACGGAGGCCTGTTCTACCGGCTGCGGCCGGTCCACCGCCTGAGAGAGCCCGTCGCCGATGTCGACCGGGCGGCCGACGCCGAGCTGGTGGCGATGGTGGGCGCTTGCCGCAACGCGCGCGATCGCCTGGTCGTGCTGCTGCTCGGACGGACCGGGCTGCGGCGCGGGCAGGCGGCCGGGCTGCGCCGCAGCGACGTGCACCTGCTGCCGGACTCGCCGTCATATCAGGGCGTCGGCGAACATGAAGGCGGCCACGGCCAGCAGGACCACGGCGAAGATGCGCTGCAGGCGGGGCGTGGAGACCTTCGCGGCGAGGCGCTTGCCGTCCCAGGCGCCCAGGATCGCGGCTGCGATAAACGGGCCGATCAACGCCCAGTCGAGCGAGGCGGCGGTGCCGGCGCGAGTGGCCAGAGAAGCCAGAGAGTTGACCGTGATGACCAACAGGCTGGTGCCGACCGCAGCGTCCATCTCGAAGGCCAGGACGGTGACCAGGGCGGGGACGGCGAGGAAGCCGCCGCCCACACCCAGCAGTCCGGTCAGCGCACCCAGGGCGGCACCGGCCCCGGCTGCCTTGCCCGGCCGTACACCGCCGTCGCTGGGGCGGTCGGTGCCGGCGGGTCGGAGCATTTTGATGGCGGAGAGGGCGGCTATGGCGGCGAAGGCGAGGGTGAGGGCGCTTTGGGGCAGGTGGGCGGTGGCGGCTCCGGCGGCGGCCGCCGGGAGGATCCCGGCGGCCGCGAACGCCGCTCCGGCCTTCCACCGCACCCGCCCGCTGCGGGCGTGCGCGTACAGGGCGGTCAGGGATGTGGCGGTGACGATGATCAGAGCGGCGGTGGTGGCCGCGGCGGGGGTGAAGCCGAGCAGGTAGATCAGCGCAGGTACCGCCAGGACGCTGCCACCGCCGCCCAGAGCGCCGAGGACCAGCCCCACGACGGCTCCGGCGGCCAAGGCCAAGATCAGGGCAGTCACGCTATTCGCCCGCTGCGTCGGCTGCGGCGAAGCGCTCGCAGCGCGGCCCCGGTGTCGAGGGGGTGGACCTGTTCGAGGCCGGGGAGGTGGCCGGGAGTGTGGCAGAGGAGGAACATCACATGCCTTCGTGCGGGTGGAAGAGGGATGTCAGGGCCGGGTGATGCGCAGGCCCGTGTCGGCGGCGGCGTCGAAGCCGTCGTCGACGGCGACGACCTCTCGTCCGGTCGCCTCCAGGAGTGAAGCGGCGATCGCCGCCCGCATCCCGCCGGCGCAGTGCACCCACACCGTGCCGTCCGGCACCTCGCCGGCCCGGCCGTGCAGCTCGTGGAGGGGAATGTGCGTCGAGCCCTCGATGAAGCCGTTTGCACGTTCGGAGTCCCGGCGCACATCCAGCACCACCAGGTCTTCGCCGTGCTCGTGTGCATCGGCGAGGGCGGCGAAGCTGGCGCGGGGGAAGGCGGCGAGCCGTTCTCCGTGGCGGACCCAGGTGGCTGGATCCCCGGTGGCGGCGGCGGCCGGGCGGTCGATGCCGACCCGGGTCAGCTCGCGCTGCGCGTCGGCGATCTGCGCCGGCGTGTCGCCAAGGAGGGTGACCGGCTTGCCCCAGGGGATCAGCCATGCCAGGTAGGTGGCCAGCTTGCCGGCGCCCTCGAAGTTGAACGAGCCGGCCACATGGCCGTCGGCGAAGGCGACCCGGTTGCGTAGATCCACCACCCACTCTCCCGCCGCCAGCCGCTCGGCGATCTGTGCGGCGTCGGCGGGCTCGGGCGGGGTCAGGTCGACGGGCGCGGCCCCGGCGCTGTTGGCCGGGCCCATGTGCGTGTAGTAGGCGGGCACGTTCTCCAGCCCGGCCAAGACCTGCTTCACGAAGTCGTCGACGTCCAGGGTGAAGGCGTCGTTGCCGGCGCGTTCCTGGCCGATCGTGCTCGCGTCGCCCTCGGCCTGGGAGGAGGAGCAGAAGCTGCCGAAGCCGTGGGTGGGCAGGACGGGCACCTCGTCGTCGAGCGTTGCCGCCAGCCGGTGGACGGAGGCGTGCTGCGCGCGGGCGAGCTGCTCGGTCAGTCGCGGGTCCACCAGGTCGGGGCGTCCCACGGAGCCGATCAGCAGCGAGCCGCCCGTGAAGGCGGCCACCGCTCTTCCCTCCTCCTCCAGGACGTAGGAGGTGTGGTGCGGGGTGTGGCCCGGGGTGGCTATCGCACGCAGCACCAGGGCCTCGTCCACCTCGGACGTGTTTCCGTCCGCGACAGGGGTGCGGGGGAAGGCGACGTGGGCGTCGGCCGGGACGAGGTAGCGGGCTCCGGTGAGGCGGGCCAGCTCCAGCCCGCCGGTGACGTAGTCGTTGTGCACGTGCGTCTCCGCCACGTAGGCGATGCGCACTCCCCGCTGCGCGGCGAGGGCGATCACCTGGTCTACGTCGCGCGGCGGGTCGATCGCGACCGCCGCTCTTTGACCCCCGGCGAGATAGCTGCGGTTGCCCAGCCCCTCGAATTCCAGCGTTTCAACAAAAAACATGGTTGGCTCCTCTCCGGGATGGCGCACCCGGATAATTCCGTCTCGCGAAGCCGCCGCAGTTCCGGAAAATCGCACCACGCCGAAACCGTTCGGCGATGGCGAATTTCCGAAGACTGCGAGCGGACGGCGACTCGCCGGCCTCACGCTGGCGGAGATATGCAGCGGCTACCTGTCGGTGCTGCTGTGGTCAGCTCTTACGCGCCGCTGCTGGGCGATCACCGTTGTTCGCCGCGTTCTCGCTTTCGGGAAGGACGACCGGCAGTCCCGCTGCTTCCCACGCCTCAAGGCCGCCCGTCACGCTGTAGACGGAGGATCGGCCTGCGCGGATCGCCTGCGCGCCGCCTTGCGCGCTGCGGTTGCCCGTGCGGCAGACGAAGGCCAGCGGGCCGTCAGGCAGGTCCGGCAGCGATGCCGGCAACGTGCTGAGCGCAGCGTGGAGGGCACCGGCCGGGCGGCGCGCTGCCCATTCGTCCTCTTCACGGACGTCGATCAGCGTGAGTTCCCCGTCCTCGGCGCGGCGGTGGGCCTCGGCAGGAGACAGGCCGGCGGGCGTGTGGCCCTCGTCGGGCCTGGGCTCCCGCGTGGGCAGGACGGTTCGGATTGCCTCGTAGTTCGAAGCGTGGGCGACGGCTATCTGCTGTCCCAGCATCGGGCAGACGTTCATCGCCTCTTCCCAGTGGCGGGTGGACTCCCATTCCGCCACGTTGACGAGGGAGAACTTGCTCCCAGGGACGATGGTGCGGAACATGTAGGTCCGGAGGAAACCGGGCTGCGCCGCCATCACCTCCGCGGCATCCTGCCATGCGGCGAGATATGAGGCTTCTTTCTCCTCGTCGATCTCGATCGGAATGATCACGACGTGGCGATTTTCCATCTGCTGCTTCCTCAAGTATTTCGACTGCCGACATGCCGCTCAAGCCGGAGGGATTCCCGGCGAATGCGGGAAGACGACCGAGTCCCGGTGACACCGGCTTTCGGTTGTGCGCCGGGCCGGTCTGAATGCAGCTTGCACATGCGTGTCTGCGGGCGGCGACTTCTCTTGCTGGACTGGCAAGATCGTCGGTGCGGCCCGACAGGCCCGGCCGATCGTCGGTCATCACCGTCGCCGGGATACCGGCGATTCTTGCCAGGACAGCATGAACCTTTGTCGCATCCGTGGCGCCGCCGCACGCTGAGGGCATGAGCGACTTCGAGTTGATACGAGATGGTGGAAAGCCCTGGGACGTCGTGGTGGTCGGAGGCGGGACCGCCGGCCTGTCCGGGGCTTTGAATCTGGCCCGGGTGCGCCGGTCGGTCCTGGTCATCGACAAGGGCGAGCCCCGCAACGCCCCGGCTGCCGGGGCCCATGGCCTGCTCGGCCGCGAGGGCATCTCTCCCTTGGAGCTGCTGCGGCTCGGGCGCGCGGAAGTCGCCTCGTACGGCGGTCGTGTCGTGTCGGGGCAGGTCGCGGGGATCTCCCAGGACGGTGCAGGTTTCTGGGTCGACATCGAGGGCGGGCAGCGCGTACGCGCCCGCAGAGTGCTGGTGACCACTGGTCTGGTCGATGCGCTGCCGGACGTGCCGGGGCTGGCCGAACGGTGGGGGCGGGACGTGCTGCACTGCGTGTACTGCCATGGCTGGGAAGTCCGGGACAAGGTCATCGGGGTCCTCGGCAACTTCCATCAGGCACTGCTGTTCCGTCAGATGTCCAAGGACGTCACGCTGTTTCTGCACACCGGAACGGAGCTGGCCGACGAGCAGTGGGAGCAGTTGGCCGCTCTCGGTGTCGGCGTGGTCGACGGTGAGATCACCGCTCTGGAGGTCGACGGCCAGGACCAGCTGGCGGGGGTGCGGCTGGCGTCGGGAAAGGTGGTGGCGGTCCAGGAACTGGTGGTCGCACCCCGGTTCCTGGCCCGCGCCGGCTTCCTGCGGGACCTGGGCGTGACGATGCAGGAACACCCCATGGGCCTGGGAGAGCAGCTCCGGGTGGATGCGTCCGGGTTCACCGGTGTGCCGGGCGTGTGGGCCGCGGGCAACGTCAGCGATGTGCTGGCCGGAGTTCCCGCCGCGGCAGCAGCCGGAACCACCGCAGCCGCCGCCATCCACATGGACCTGCTGAAGGCCGACGCAGAAGCCGCTGCCCGCGCGGCTAAGGGGGGCGGCGCGTTCAGCGCAGAGATGGAGGCCGAGGTGTCACGGAGGGTGCAGGGCGACCGCGTGCACGGGCTGGACTCCCTCAGGGGCTGAGCATCACGCCCTCGCCGCAAGGATCAGGTGGCGCGGACCCGCAGGTGGGCCCGTTCTCCCTGGCGTCCGAGCAGGATGAGGAGTTCGACGGCCTGGTCGCCGTCAGCACCGATCCAGTGCGGCACGTGCGTGTCGAACTCCGCGGCCTCGCCCGCCTTCAGGCTCAGGCTCTGCTCCCCCAGCAGCAGCCTGAGCCGCCCGGAGAGCACATAGATCCACTCAAAACCGTCGTGGGTCTGCAGCTCCGGCTCGCTCTGAGACGCAGGTGAAATGAGCAGCTTGTAAGCCTGGACGCCACCGGGATCGCTCAGGGGCACCAACGTCATGCCGTCCCGGGTCACCGGCCGCAGATGAATGCGCGGGTCTCCCGTACGGGGCGCGCCCACGAGATAGTCCAGAGGCACCGCGTACACCTCGGCCAGTGGCAACAGCAGCTCCAAAGTCGGCTTGCGACTACCGCTCTCCAGACGAGACAGGGTGCTCTCGCTGATACCGGTCTGCCGGCCGAGCTCAGCCAGCGTGATCCCCCGCCGACGACGCAGCTCCCGCAGACGGGGCCCGACCGCACCCACAACGTCCTTCTTCGCGCTGTTCACACCCTGATACTGCCTGAAACAGCACAGCCCTTCCCAATGCAGGTTCGAGCAGCAACTGAGCAGTCCGCGACGGGGATGTTCGACGACGGCTCGACGGTGGAAGTGCCGGTGCAGGCCTTGGCGATCGCCAGGGCCTGCACGGTCTTCCTCGCGGCGGGGAACACCCTTCAGATGTAGCCGGCAGCAATCGCCACGGCCCAAGGCGCGCGGCTCATGATGATGAACGTCGAGCCGACGCATAGCCCACAGCTGTTGCATAAGCTATGGTCACGGACACCGGCGCTGAGCTGTCCAAACTCTCTCGCGCCGCATCTCCAGCCCCAGAGAATCCGCTATGTTTGAAGACCGTAGCGAGCGCAGTCGCTTCGCTGTCGGCGCCCTCGGAGAGCAGGCGAACGGTGGCGAAGTTCGACTTGATCAGATCCTCATCCGCAACTGCGCCGCGGGAACAGCCGGGCCTGCCGCTCAGGCCGTAGCTTCTGGTGAAAGTTGAGCGGGTTCGACGCGCGCTCAACGTCGGGCAATGCCGCGCCGCTCTCCTCCGTCTCGGTCGGGGCTGTACTCGGCAGGCAATCCGCTGGGGACGGCGGATTCCGGTTCCGAAGATCGCGACGGCTCGGGCTTGGAGGGAAGCGGCTGCTCGCACCAAATGGTCTTGCCGCCCCGGGCATGGCGGGTGCCCCAGCGCTGAGTTAGCTGCGCGACCAACAGCAGACCTCGGCCGCCCTCGTCGAATGTGCGGGCGCGCCGCAGATGGGGCGCGGTGTTGCTGCTGTCCGAGACCTCACAGATCAGCGTGGTGTCTCGGATGAGCCGCAGCTGAATGGGCGGAGTGCCATAGCGGATCGCGTTCGTTACGAGTTCGCTCACCACCAATTCGGTGATGAAGGATGACTCCTCCAGCTGCCAAGCCTCTAGCTGCTCGGTGGCGAGGGCGCGGGCATGTGCCACATGTTCCGGTTCAGACGGGATGGCCCAGCTAGCGACCTGTTCGCAGGGGAGAGCGCTGGCCCGGGCGAGGAGCAGCACGACATCGTCCTCGGGAGGACCGGTGAGCAAGGTCTCCATAACGTTCGAACAGGTGGCTTCCAATGAGCCCGCTGCGGTCGCCAGCGCCTGACGCAACAGGGTGAGGCCCTCGCTGATGTCCTTCCTGCCGGAGTGAACCACGAGTCCGTCGCTGTACAGGGCCAGGGTGCTGCCCTCTTCGAGGTCGAGCTCGATGTTCTCGAAGGGTAGATCTGCAACTCCCACGGGGGGCCCGATCTCCCCGGCGACAGACTCCACTGCGCCGTCCTTGTAGATGAGGAATGGCAGGGGGTGGCCGGCACTCGCAAGGGTGCAGTGGCGAGAAATAGGGTCGTAAATGGCGTATAGGCATGTTGCTCCACGTATCTCGCTCGTGTCTCCATCGCCCAGGTGGGCGACGAGGTCATCCAGGTGGGTGAGCAGCTCGTCGGGCGGGAGGTCGACGTCGGCGAGTGTGCGCACTGCCGTGCGCAGCCGCCCCATGGTGGCGGATGCCTGGATCCCGTGGCCAACGATGTCGCCCACGACCAGCGCTACTCGTGTGCCGGACAAGGGGATGACGTCGAACCAGTCTCCGCCCACGCCCGCACGCGTTCCCGTGGGGAGGTACCGGTAGGCGACGTCAACGGCAGAGTGATCGGGGGGGTGCTGCGGCAGTAGAGCGTGCTGCAACGTGAGCGCGCTCTCGCGCTCGTGGGCGTACCTGCGGGCGTTGTCGATGGCGACGGCGGCTTTGACAGCCAGTCCCTCGGCGTCGGAAAGATCTGGCGCGGCGAACGGTGCGGTGCGGGAGCGCCAGAACGTGACCATCCCCAGCAGGGCTCCTTGCGTAACCAAGGGGACAGAGATCATCGAATTGATCCCGGACCAAAGGAGCTTGCTTCCTTCCTGCGGCCCGTCGGAGGCAAGAGTGTAGGCGCGCAGATCGTCCGCGAGAACCGCCTCCCGGAGGAAACCAGGGCCCTTTTCTGACGGCACGTGGCACTGGACTACGGTGCCGACCGGATCCAATGGCACTCTGTTGTGAATACCGCCTAGGGCCACGCGCTGCAGGGGTGGTGAGTCGTCAGCGGCCCCCGGCTCAGCACTCTGCAGAACGGAAACAACTAGGTCTACGGAGGCAAAATCGGCGAAGCCGGGTACGGCTACATCGACCAGTTCCTGAGCGGTGCGCATAACATCCAAAGTGGTGCCGACTGCCACGCTCGCTTCGTAGAGCAATTTGACGCGTCGGTAGGCTTGCTGTGCCTGTCCAAGAGTTCTCTCCAGCGAATTGGCCATGGTATTAAAGGCCGCCTCCAAGAGGCCGATCTCGTGCCTTCCGGTCGTGGGCATCCGGGCGCTGAGCTCACCCGAGGCGAGTCGCGTGGCCACGACGGCAGCCCTGCGGATGGGCTGGACCACGACCCGGGTGACGTATGCGGCGTATCCGGCGATGACGAGGGTTGCACATACGGTGCCCGCGGCCGCCACAGCTTTTGCTCGGCCGGCACTCGCGTCAGCAGCGGACTCGCTTGCCACGACGTCGGACTGTTCCACTGCGACGTATTTGCGTAGCAGGCTTCTGAACGCGTCGATCCTGCGTCGGCCGTCGAGTGTCGCCGCCTGGCTGCGGACTTGTGGGTCTCCATGTTGCGCCCTATCGACCAGGGGGTTTGAATATTCGTCGATGAACGACTGGCCAGCCCGACTGATCTGCAGGGCTAGGTCCCTTTCCGTGGGGATACGGCTGGAGCGAACGAGATTTTCGGCCTGCGCGGGGAAACGGGATTGCGCAACCTTCCATCGCTCAAGGAATTGAGACTGCTTCGTGAGGATGAAGCCACGCTGGTTCGAGTCGACGTCGACGATGAGGCTGCCGACCCGTCGGCTCTGAGCAAGAGCGGCGTGAGACTGTCGTTCTGCCAGTCCAGTCTCGCGTAGGTTGTCGCCCGACCAAATAAGGAGCGCGAAGACAGCACTGATCAACACTGTGAGTAGCCCGCTGGCTATCGCGGTCACCTGGGCGAGACCTCGTCGGGTTCGCCTGGCATGGTTGTCCCTGGGCATGGGCCCTCCCGTCCGCTGCCGCTGCGGTCATGGCCGTCGGGTGGCCAGCGGTTGTGAGGCTGAAGATGTCGCCTTACTGGTTTGGCAACGCCTCGCCAGCCGAGGCGGAGCGCCCACCGCCTTCCCTGCTCGCTCCGTTGCCGGCCCACCAAACAGGCTCGGCCGGATCGCTGACCATGTCTTCCTGAGCGTCGGCCGCTGACTTCCAGGGGCGCGTTGACTGCTTCGCACCTGCCCGAGGCGCTACTCGTCACCGAGGACGCCAGCCGCTGGGCAGGTTCCATTGCCGAGCGCGCGGCACTGGCAGTGAACGTGAGTGGCCTTGACCATGGCAGCGGCTCTCGCAGAGAAATTCAGGCGACTCGCAGTCCGTGAGGGGGGTCATGGGCGGTGCGTTCGCGACAGTCGGCAACGATGAGGCTGTAGAAAGGCCGACCTGAGCCATCGGTGGACCCAGGGTCGTGGCTTCCCAATCCGTACGACCGCGTAGGCGTGCGAATGTGCGCGTTAGCGGGGATCGATGACTGTCGTGTTTCTCTGCGGCCATGCTCCATCCCTATCTCCGGGGGTACCGCCGAAGGGGTGCGGGGCTGAGCTGGTCGGTGTCCGGCCCTTCGGGGCTGCACGCAGACGGGCGTAGAGAAAAGCCGTCCTGGAGCTGCAGCTCCAGGCAGCGGCCGCAACCGGTTCTCACCGGGACCCTTGGCTCACATCTCACCACCCTCTTGTAGTCCTTCAAGGTAATTTGTGATGGTTCAAGAAGCTACAACTGCTCACACCTTTTGCGTAACCTTGAGGTTTAGAAGCGGTTGAGCCGCCCGCGACCGCGGTGCCCATGAGGGTCGGCACTGCAGCAGATGGAAGTCGCCGCTCGCCGAACGAGATCGGCGACCAAGGCGCGGTGTAGTCGCATGGTCGTGCAAGTAGACGCCGCGTCGCTGCGTACTCGGTGCCGAAACCAGCCAACGCGGTCGTCGCTGTGGCGCTCGCCCGGCGTGAGCGGGCGCCGCCGCCGATCACCAGCGTCTTCGCGCACCCCGGCTACAGCAGCACGCCGATGCAGAGCGAAGGCACCGACGTCTCGGGGACCGTCATCGCGTGTCCGGCAGGTTCTTCGCCTCGAGTCCGGAATGGGGTCGAACCCGGTGGCAAGGGCGGACGATCCGGTCGGCAGCGGGTCAGGACCCGGAACTCGGACGCCGCCTGTGGGAGCGTTCGCAGCAACTGACCGGCGTCCGCCGGCACACTGCCATACGCCGTCCGCGCCATTCGGGGCCGCACGCCGGGCCCGCCGGTGCTCTGCCCCACCCCAGAGCTCCTGCACGGCCTGCTTCCACCCTCGGATCACGAACCCGTAGCAGGCCGGCCCGGGCGGACATGACCGTCGGTGCGGTCGCGTCAGGAGGCGATGCTCGCCAGGGCCGCGGCGAGCGCCTTGAGGTCCAGGCCGTCGAGGTGGTCGAGGAAGCGACGCCGCACGGAGGCGAGATTGGTCGGCCATGCCTCCCGTAGCCGGGCGAGGCCCGCGTCAGTGAGGACTGCGTTCCAGCCGCGGGCGTCCTGGGTGTCCTTGACGCGCTGGACGAGCCCGTCGCCCTGCAGTCGGTGGACCGCCCGTGTCATCCCGCTGACCGACCGCTCGCAGGCGACGGCGAGATCACTCATCCGCATCTGCCGCCCCGGTGCCTCGGATAGGTGCATCAGGGCCATGTACTCGGTCAGCGGAAGCCGCTGCTCGCGGACTAGATCCGCGTCCATGGCGCGGGGGAGTGCGTAGATGACGCGGTGCAGCGACCGGACGACCGCCTCTTCGTCCGGGTTGAGGGGCGTAGTCCCCTCCGGGACCGCTTCCTGCTGCGGCATGACGTCAGGCATGGCATCAGATTACTTGACGCGTAAAGTAAGCGAGCGCTCTTTAATGCGAGGCGGGTATGAGGTAGGGCTGCGGCGCCGAGTCCGAATGGTGCCTCGCTCGGGATGCGACCTGGCATGAGCTGGTCCGTGGGAAACGATCTTGATGTTCGCGGGAAACGATCTCCCCTGGCTCTGCGTAAGCCGCTGATCGGCGCATTTCGTCGGTGCCCCACACAGGAGTACCGACGAAACGGGCTCCGGACAGTGACGAAGGTCGCAGTCCGGGGTCCGTTTCTCGTGTTGACCGAGGGGTCGTCCTGCCGGCTGGGGCGGTCGCCGCATTCCTCACGTGCTGGAGCCCTCTCGCTGGCCGCTTGCGGTCACCGAGGGGGCTCTTTCGTATCCGCGATGATCAATTGTGAGGCACGTCACTCAAGTGGCGGGTGCCAGGTGGCCGGTTGGCGTCCAGGTGCCAAGGGGTTTCGTCTTGCGTCTGCGGTTGGTGCGCCTGATGGGGCGCTGTCCGCGGATGGGCCGGGATCGTGAGGATTCGATGGTCTCGGCGAGCGGGCTCTTGGCGAAGCCGTTGAAGCCCTCGGCGCTGTTGCGGAGGCGGAAGCAGATCTTCTGCCGCTGTTCGTCGCCGTAGTCCAGGGCCCGCCAGTGCTCGGCTCCTTCTTCTGGGGCGAGCGTGATCGCGCGCGGCCGTCAGACCTCGAGGGGCCCGATCGGACTGGGCTGCGGGTCGACGAGCGGGAGGTGGGCGCCGCGCCCGAGGACGTGGGGCTTGAGCGGGGCACTGCACCTTGCCTGCCTCGGCCGGGCACATCATGCGCTGGTGGCCTTCGGCGTCCTCTCTTGCTTCGGGCGTGAGGCGGTACGGCTTGCGGGCGGCGATGCGGGAGAGGGCCTCGGCCTGGGCGTGTTCGCCGCCGCACGCACCCGTGAACCGGCCGGCCCGTCGTGCCCGGCAGTTGGGGAGGGGATCAACCGGAGCTCCCCTGCCCGCCCGCTTCGCGTGTCCTCACCCGGCCCGCTGCGAGCCGCCGAACTTGTGCAAGCAGCCGGGCCTGCTGCGGATTGGGCGGACCTGCACTGTGCGTGGTCCGTCACGCATTTGATGAGACCGGCGACATCGGTCGTCAGGGAGACAGATGGCGCCCGGCTCGGAAGAGGTATACCGATGCCGCCGCCGGGACCAGCGTGATGGCGGCGAGAAGGGTGAGCAGCACCGGTTCGTTGAGCCGCCCCGCTGTCGCGAAGGCCAGGCCGGCAAGCGCGGCGCCCATGGGCACGAGAAGCGCGGCCGCGGTGCCGATGGTCTTGTGGCGTCTGCTCCAGTGAGGCGCTTTCCACAACAGCACGACGCCCGCGATCATCGCTATGCCCCCGAGGAGGGGGCTGGCGCCCACGATGAGGCCGGCCACCGGCAGCAGGATCAACGGGGCCAGGCTGTACCACTTGCTGACCGGAGGTGCGGCGGCCTCGCCTTCCCGGGCCGTGGCCACGATGGTGCGGGGGTCGCCGAGGCGATCCAGTACGGCCCTTACCTCGGCTTCGTTCCGGGCCGGGCGCTCGGCGAGGGCCACCTCGATGTGCTCGGTCAGATCGGCAAGAAGTTCATTGCGGCGCTCTGGCGGCAGGGTTGCGGCCTCGCGTGCCGCAGCTGCCAGGTAGGCCACCACAAGGGGATGTTCGATGCTCTGCACAGTGGATCTCCGAATGGAAGGTGCGAAGTAGGTCGTTCAATCAGCGATGAAGCGGTCCACGGCGGCGCGGAAGTGCGGCCAGATCTCGGTGAACTCCGCCAGCGCCGCCTCGCCCTGGGGAGTGAGCACGTAGTAGCGGCGCGGCGGCCCGCTCGGGGACTCCTGCCATGTGGTGTCCACCAAGCCGTCACGGCGCAGCCGGGCCAGCAGGGGATAGATGGTCCCTTGGCTGGTGGTCATCACGCTGACCGCGCCAAGGATCTCCAGCAGCTCCACTCCGTAGCGAGCGCCGTTCCGCAGGAGCCCCAGGACGCAGTACTCCAGCACTCCTTTGCGGAGCTGACTTTCAGCCTTCCCTGAGCCGCCGTTACTTGCCACATCAGGTTCCATGCATTGCATGGTATCTGGGAGGCCGATGTACGTCCAAGCCGCCTGGGTCCTCCGGGATCCAGGCGCAGATGGTGCTGGAGTCGTGGCCTTCGAGGGGGCTGCCGGCAGGTGCCGGATGCGTCCGTGGGCGTGTGCTTCCATGACTTTCACGCATCCCCGGCAGCTGTGTGACAGCGGACACAGGAACTCGGCCGGGGCGGCGGAGGGTAATGAATGTGACGCAAAGAGAACCGGCGGAGTCGCCGCGTGGGCGCATACGTGCGGGAGACCGTTCCGCCTTCGCCGACCTGTACGAGCAAAACGCGCGAGCGGTCTACAACCACGCGCTGCGGTTGACCGGAAGCTGGTCGGAGGCCGAGGACGTCCTGTCCGAGACGTTCCTCGCCGCATGGCGCGTGCGGGAGACCGTGGAGCCCGAGGGCGGCTCCCTCACCCCGTGGCTGCTGGGCATCGCCACGTACAAGGCTCACAACGCCAACCGCGGACTGCGGCGCAAGCTCGCCTTCCTCGCGCGCAGCCCGGAGCCCCGCCCCGTCGAGGACTTCGCGGACGAGACGGCCGGCCGGATCGACGACGCACGCCGCCTGGCCGCCGTGCACGACACGCTGCGCCGGCTGCGCCGCCAGGACAGGGAAGTGATCGCCCTGTGCGTGGCGGCCGGGCTGGACTACCGGCAGGCCGCCGAGGCTCTGAACATCCCGGTCGGCACCGTGCGCTCGCGGCTCTCACGCGCCCGGAACCGACTGGCCGGGCTGAGTGCCGCACCGGCGTCCGGCACGAGGGTGGAACCGGACGGCGCCCGCGGAGGGATAGAGAGCGAGGCCGCGTTCGCGGCGCTCTTTCTGCAGGAGGAAACCCCATGAACGCCGAGTATCCGCACGGCACCGGCTCCGCCCGGAGTGCCGCGGAAGAACTGCTGGCGGCCTCGCCCGTCTGGGACCTCTCGCCGAGCCGTCACCTCCACCACAAGGAAGCTCTGATGCAACAGATCGACCAGGACAGCATCTCCGACGCCCGGACGCCGATGGCACGGCTCAGCCGTCGGCTCCGCCCGGCGATGGTCCTGCCCGTGGCAGCCGCGCTGACCGGAGTGCTGGTCGTCACCGCGTCCGGCGGTGACCACACCTCCGCCCCGCGTCGGCCCTCCGCCGCCGGGCCGGCGAAGGACAACGGCGCGGCCGTCACCCTCGACCGGATCGCCGCCGCCGCCATGTCACGCGACGTGAAGCCGGTGAAGGACGGCCAGTTCGTGTACGTCGCGTTCCTGAGCCGCGAGAACAAGGGCGCCCTGAACGGCCCGGTCCGGCTCGGTGCGCCGGGCAAGCACGAGGTGTGGACCGCCCAGGGCTCCGGCCCCACCACCAGGACGGGGTGGATCCGCGACACGGGCAAGGACGCGGTCATGCCCGGCGAACTGGTCCCCATCGTCAGCACCTCGCCCGTGGGCGCGGGCCTGGACCACGCCACCTACAAGTGGCTGGCCGCGCTGCCCACGGACCCCGAGGCCCTGCGCACCCTGCTCTACGCCCAGACCGAGCCCTGGGGCGACCTGTCGCAGGACGAGACCGTCTTCCGGAACGTCGGTGAGCTGCTGCGCTCGACGATCATGCCGCCCGCCACCGCCTCCGCGCTGTACAAGGTCGTCGAGAAGATCCCCGGAGTCACCGTGGTGCCCGACGCCGTCGACGCGGCGGGCCGTCACGGCATCGGCATCACGCGCCAGGACCCCGGGTCCTCCACCCGGGACGAATGGATCTTCAACAAGAAGACCCTCGCCTACCTCGGCTCGCGGTCCTACATGACCGCGCACAAGGGCACCGGCGGTAGCGCCGACACGTTGTACGGCATCGACGCCGTCATGGCGAGCGGTGTCGTCGACAGCCCCGGGAAGGTCTCCGCCGACGCCGGGCGCTGACCCCGGAAGTATCCGGGGCGTGCGGTCGGCTGGGAACCGCGTCGCCAGGGCGGTCGCCGCGGCCGACCGCCGTGGCACGCGTGCGTGAGGGTCACCAGCCGACGTGACGGGCGTCGTGCTCGCCGACGGGGGGTTCGCCGCCGGCCTCGGCGAAGGCCTGGAGGGCGTGGACGAGGTGGCGGCGCTGTCCCGGGGGCATGACGTCGACGATGCGGGCGATCTCGGTCCGGCGGCGCTCCGTGACGTCGTTCACAGTGCGCCGCCCGGTCGCGGTCAGCGAGATGACGGTCGTGCGCCGGTCGGTGGGTGAGGTGTCGCGCGCGACCATGTCGATCGCCACGAGGCGGTCCAGCATGCGCAGCGCCGTGGAGGGTTGGACGCCGAGCTCCGCGGCGAGCTGCGAGAGGTTCAGCGCCCCGTGGGTCTCCAGGACGACCAGCATGCGCAGTTGGGGCAGGGCCAGCGCCTCCTCCACCGCGGCCAGCGAGCGGGCGGAGACCGCGACGAGGAGCCGCGACGCGGTCAGCAGGGCGCTGACCATCTCCTCGGCGGTGCCCCCGGGGTCGTCGGCGCCGGGGGAGGAGTCGGACGAAGCACGGGAGCCGGTGGCCATGGGTCCTTTCTACCGCTCCCGCCGCCGTCGTACGGGTGTGTACGGCACTCAGGTGAACGGGTGCGGCGCCGGGAACCCGCGCCCCGGCAGAGCCGTTGAGCGATTGGGCAAAGGAATCGTCAAGGGGCGCGGCCCGCGCCGGAATGAGCAGGGATCCCATGGGTGTCAGCCTCTCCAAGGGCGGCAATGTCTCGCTGACGAAGGAGGCCCCGGGACTGACCGCGGTCACCGTCGGTCTGGGCTGGGACGTCCGTACGACCACCGGCACCGACTTCGACCTCGACGCGAGCGCGCTCCTGGTCAACGCCGAGAGCAAGGTCGTCTCGGACAAGCACTTCGTGTTCTTCAACAACCTGAAGAGCCCGGAGGGCTCGGTGGAGCACACCGGCGACAACCTCACCGGCGAGGGTGAGGGCGACGACGAGCAGGTGAAGGTGAACCTGGCCACCGTGCCGGCCGAGGTCGAGAAGATCGTCTTCCCGGTGTCGATCTACGACGCCGAGAGCCGCCAGCAGTCGTTCGGCCAGGTGCGCAACGCCTTCATCCGCGTGGTGAACCAGGCCGACAACAACGAGCTCGCCCGCTACGACCTGTCCGAGGACGCCTCCACGGAGACGGCGATGGTCTTCGGCGAGCTGTACCGCAACGGCGCCGAGTGGAAGTTCCGCGCCGTCGGCCAGGGTTACGCCTCGGGCCTGCGCGGCATCGCGCAGGACTTCGGCGTGAACCTCTGAGGCAGCCGTACGCCCGGGCGTACGGGCACGTACGACGGAGGGGCCGCGTGGCGCACGCCACGCGGCCCCACGGGGGTGCGGGGCGTCCGTGCCGGGACGGGGGTGAGGCGAAGCGCCCCGCGAGATCCATGGACATGGAGGCGGCCTGTTAGTT
>NZ_JBHYMQ010000009.1:28099-141389 GCF_042742985.1 Streptomyces sp. NPDC058864
CCGTCATACACAAAAACTTTTTGGGGGGCGGCGGTTGTTTTTTTTATCCGCGCCGGGGTTGCGGGCCCTCCGGTGGGGGGGCCGGGGGGCCCCCCCCCCCCCGGCCCCTCGGCGTTCCGGGGCGTCCGTGCCGGGACGGGGGTCAGGCGACGCGCGCCGCGAGCTCCTTGGCCTTGGCGGCGGCCTGTTCGTGCGCCTTGGTGCGGGAGAGGTCCGAGGCCTCGATCAGGCCGGACATCGCCGGGACGGCGCGGGCCAGGGTCAGCTCGGGGACGATGAACTCGACGTTCGTGATGCCCAGGCAGCCCTGCAGGACCTTCTCCAGGTAGTTGGTCACGAACTCGAAGTCCTCGCGCGGGGTGCCGGGGCCGTAGCCGCCGCCGCGGCTGGCCACCACGACGACCGGGGTGTCCGCGGCGGAGGGCTGCTCGCCCGCGGTGCGGCCCAGGATGATCACCTGGTCGAGCCAGGCCTTGAGGGTGCTGGGGATCGAGAAGTTGTACATCGGCGCGCTGATGAGCAGGGCGTCGGCCCGCTCGAGTTCGTCGGCCAGCTCGCCGCGCAGCGGGTGCTCGGCGCCGGCCACGTAATGGGTCGCGTCGAGGTGCGGCACGGGCTCGGCGTTCAGGTCGCGGTAGATCACGGTGCCGCCCGGGTGCTGGGCCTCCCACTCCTTGCGGAAGGAGGCGGCCACGTCACGGGACGCGGAGGTCTCGGAGGGCCAGATGGACGAGTCGATGTGCAGCAGCGTGGGCATGGGGGTGCCTCCACTTCCGTAAAGTTCGGAGTGAAAAATTCGTTCGCGGCTATTGGTACCACAGGACCTTACTTTTCTGCAGCACGTGATGACAAGCCGGGTACCCTTGTGGCCATGGGACAGGGGACTGAGCCGGCCGCGCACGACGCGGAGCCGTGCGCCAAGGTCGACGTCGGGCTGACCCGCGTCTTCGGGATCCTCGGCAAGCGCTGGAGCGGCCTGATCGTGGCCGTCCTCACGCAGCGGCCGGCGTACTTCGTCGAGCTGCGCCGGGCCATCCCCAAGATCAGCGAACGGATGCTCTCCGACCGGCTCACGGAGCTGGCCGAGGCGGGCATCGTCGTCCGCGAGGTGGACCCCGGTCCCCCGCTGCGGGTGAGCTACCGGCTCACCGAGGCGGGCGAGGCGCTCGGGCCGGCCCTGGGGGAGCTGGGGTCGTGGGCCGAGAAGTACCTCGCGGACGGTGCCGCGGCCTGCGCGGAAGGCGCGGAAGCCTGCCGCTGAGGGCGGTCGTGAACAACTGCCGACCCGTCAGTCCTGGCGCTCCGCGGCGTCGTTGTAGCGGGTCAGGTACGCGGCGAACCGGGCCAGGTCCGTGTCGTCCCAGTCCGCGAGTCTCCCGCACACGCTGCGCCGTGCCGCATTGGTCGCCTCCGCGAGGACGGCCGCGCCCGCCGTGGTCGGCAGGAGCACCTGGACGCGGTGGTCGGCGGGGTCGGGACGCCGCTCGACGAGGCCCAGCCGCTCCAGGGTGGCGACCTGGCGGCTGACCGTCGACTTGTCGAGCAGGAACGCCTGCGCCAGGTCCGTGGCCCGGCAGTCCCGGCGATCGCTCATGTGGGCCAGCAAGGTGTACGCGACCAGGGACAGCTGCGGGTGCATGCGGGCCGCCGCGGCGCGTGCGCGGCGGGCGAACGCGGTCATCTCGCGGTGGATCGTCTCCACGGAGGCGTTTTTCCCGGCCTGCATACTTGTAGGTTACATCTGGGCGGATAGGAGCGGTTTAGGCTGATTCGCCCCAGGTCAGACGGGTAGCGGCAGCTCGAACCAGACGACCTTGCCGACCGCCTTGCGGCTGGTGCCCCACCGCCGGGAGAGGTTGCTGACCAGCGCCAGGCCCCGGCCCTCCTCGTCGTCGGCGTCCGCGCGGCGCAGCTGCGGCAGATTGTGGTCGTCGTCGCTGACCTCGACCATCAGCTTGCCGACCCGCATCAGCCGCAGCGACACCTCGTGCGAGGCGACCCGCAGCGCGTTGGTCACCAGCTCGCTGACGAGCAGCTCGGTCAGGTCGCTGAGCCCCTGCAGCCCCCATCGCGCCAGTTGTTCGCGGGTGAGCGCGCGGGCCCGCCGGACGTCGGAGACGTCCATCGTCAGCCGCCACTCGGCGACGTCCTCGGGCGGGATGCCCTGGAAGTTGGCGACCAGCAGCGCCACGTCGTCGCGGCGGTCGTCGGAGTGGACACGGCTGAGGATCTGCTCGCAGACGTCCTCGGGGGTCTGCTGCGGCTCGATGACGTTGGAGCACAGCGCCGCCAGTCCGGCGTCTATCCCCTGGCCGCGCACCTCCACCAGGCCGTCGGTGCACAGCACCAGCCAACTGCCGTCCGGGACCGGGATCTCCACCGTCTCGAAGGGCACGCCGCCGACGCCGATCGGGGCGCCCTTGGGGATCTGCAGCAGCTCGCTGCGGCCGTCGTGCCGGGCCAGCACGGGGGGGATGTGGCCGGCGTTGGCGAGGGTCAGGGTGCGGTGGATCGGGTCGTAGACCGCGTACACGCACGTCGCCAGGTGCTCGGCGCCGAGGCGGTGGGCGAGGTTGTCCAGGTGCCGCAGCAACTGCGCGGGCGGCAGGTCGAGCGCGGCCATCGTGATCACGGAGGTGCGGAACTGGCCCATCACGGCAGCCGACAGCAGACCGTGGCCCATGACGTCGCCGACGATCAGCGCCACGCGCCCGCCGGGCAGCTGGATGGCGTCGAACCAGTCGCCGCCGACCTGGGCCTGGCGGTCACCGGGCATGTAGCGGTGGGCGATCCGCACCCCGGGGATGCGGGGCGGGCGGGTCGGCATCATGCTGCGCTGCAGGGTCGCGGCGGCGCGCGACTCCAGCCGGTGCAGCCGGGCGTTGTCCAGGTGCACGGCGCCCCGGGCGGCGACCTCCGCGGCGGTCGCGGCGTCCTTGGCGTCGAAGGGACGGCGGCCGGGGTGGCGCAGGAAGCACATCCGCCCCAGCACCGTGCCGCGCGCGGTGAGCGGTACGACGACCATCGACCGCTCGGGAAGTAACGGGCCGAGCCCGGGGACTCCCAGGTCGAGCGCGATGTCCTGGGCGAGCGCGGGATCTATGACCGGCACGAGCAGCGGCTCGCCCAGCCGCGGGGTGGAGTCGGCCGGCAGCGGGATCAGCTCGCCCTCGGGCAGGGTGGCCGCCCACGGGCCCGGGGTGGTGTCCGTGTGGGCCACGGCGACCCGGCGGGCCATGATCGTGTCCCCGGACAGGTCGTCCTTGGGCGGCTCCGCGTCGGAGAACAGCTGGTCGACGACGAGGACGGCGGCGAAGTCGGCGAAGCGCGGCACCGTGACGGCGCACAGCTCGCGGGCGGTCGTCGCCAGGTCGAGGGTCGTGCCCACCTTGGCCCCGGTCTCCCGCAGCAGGGCCAGTTGCTCGTCCAGCACGTGCCCCGGGGCGAGCGAGGGGCTGGGGGCGGCCACCGGGACCGGCGCCGGCTCGGTGACGTCGGCGCGCGGACCCGGCAGCAGCTCAGGGTGCGGGGCGGGCCGGGTGGGCCGGGCGGTGCGGCCGGTGGCGGGGTTCACGGGGGGCGGGGCCACGGTCGTGCCGTACTCCTCGGGGAGCACGGGGAGCAGCACGGTGCCGTCGACCTCCACCGCCGGGTAGCCCAGCGGAACGATCTGACGGACGATCCGGTCCAGCCGGCCCGCGCTGACCCTGGGCAGCACCGAGCCCAGCCGGCCGGCCAGGTGCTCGGCGTGCGCGGGGTCGGCGACCGGGGCGAGGCGCGGGGTGATGCGGACGGTGCCGCGGGCGGTGGTGCCGTCGGCGGTGTACGGCAGCAGGTGGTCGCCGAGCGCGAGGCGCGGCCCGGTGTCGCGCAGCGGGCGGGCGTTGGCGGCGATCACCAGCAGGCTCCGGCCGGCCGGTTCCATGATGCGGTAGGACCACCACACCACGTCCTTGACGCCGCCGTCGCGGTCGGTGGTGGGCAGCGCGCCGGCCCAGGCGGAGCGGGTGAGGTCGTCCAGCACCTCCAGGGCGTCCTGCTCGCCGGGGTGCCGGCCCGCGGTGTGCGGCAGCAGTCCGGCCGCGGGGCGGCCGAACACGCCCTCCCAGCGGTGGCCGAAGAGCTCCTCGGCGCCGCGGTTCCAGTACGAGATGTCGCCGTCGGGGCCGACGCAGAGCACGGCGAGGCGTACGAGCGCGGACACGCCGGTGGCCGTGAGCGGGGTCGTGGTCGTGGGAAGCCTGGTCATCTCGTCCAACGTCGGGCACCTGAGGTTCGGCTGCGGTTCGGCGCGGAAGGCTGAAAGAGCATCAGGGTCGGGTCTTCACCGTCCAGGCAAGCATGAAACATCCGACGCGGTCCGGTAAATGGCTAGATTGCCCCCAGGAGTGACCAACCGGGCATGGCCCACGGGGAGGGAGAGCACATGGAGCGCAGGCTCCCGCACGTCGCGGGGTTCCGGAGATGGCCGCACGACGGCGCGCCCAAGCAGGAGGGCAAGGCGCTGCGGGAGACCGTGCCGCGCGAGGCGCACGCGGCCTTCGCGCCGGGCCCCGACCGGCCGGGCGCGGTGGAGGCGGTGCGGGAGTCCGGCCTCGGGCGCATCCCGGGACTCGTCCCGCTGCGGGTGGGGAGGATGGCGGCGAGCCCCTTCGCCTTCCTGCGCGGCTCGGCCGGGCTGATGGCCGCCGACCTCGCGGGCGGCCCGGTCACCGGGATCGGCGCCCAGATCTGCGGTGACGCGCACGCCGCCAACTTCGGCCTGTACGGGGACCACCTGGGCCGGCTCGTCATGGACATCAACGACTTCGACGAGACCGTCCACGGCCCCTGGGAGTGGGACGTCAAGCGCCTCGCCACCTCCCTGGTGCTGGCCGGGCGGGAGGCCGGGGCGGACGAGGACGCCTGCCGGGGCGCCGCCTTCGACGCGGTGGGCGCGTACCGGCGCACCATGCGGCTGCTGGCCGGGATGCCGGTGCTGGACGCCTGGCACGCCATCGCCGACGAGGAACTGGTCGCGCACGCCGACGCCCGCGACCTGGCGGGCACGCTGCGCCTGGTGGCCGGGAAGGCACGCCGCAACACCAGCGCCAAGTTCGCGGCGCGGGCCACGGAGGAGGTCGAGGGCGGCGGCCGCCGCTTCGTCGACGCGCCCCCGGTGCTGCGCCGGGTGCCGGACGAGGAGGCGGCGGCGGTCGCCGGAGCCCTGTCGGAGGCCGGCTACCTGGCGACGATCGGCGAGGACCGGCGGCCGCTGCTGGCCCGCTACGCGGTGCACGACGTGGCGTTCCGGGTGGTCGGGACGGGCAGCGTGGGCACCCGCTCGTACGTGGTGCTGCTCCTGGACCACCTCGGGCACCCGCTGGTGCTGCAGGTGAAGGAGGCCCGGCCCTCCGCGCTGCTGCCGTACCTGGGCAAGGCCGGGTTCGACGCGCCTGCGGCGGAGCACGAGGGGCGGCGCGTGGTGCTGGGCCAGAAGCGCATGCAGGTCGTCAGCGACAGCCTGCTGGGCTGGGCGGACGTGGCCGGCCGGCCGTACCAGGTGCGGCAGTTCCGCAACCGCAAGGGCAGTGTGGACCCCGCGGAGCTGGAGGCCGGCCTGATAGACGACTACGCGCGGATGACGGGCGCGCTGCTGGCCAGGGCGCACGCGCACTCCGCGGACCCGCGGCTGATCGCGGGCTACTGCGGCAAGGGCGGGCAACTGGACGAGGCGGTCGCGGCGTTCGCGATCGCGTACGCCGACCGGACCGAGGCGGACCACGCCGAGCTGGTGGCGGAGGTGCGGGCCGGGCGGATCGCGGCCGAAGAGGGTGTGTGAGGGCGCGGGCGCCGGTGTGCCGGAGGCAGCTACCAGGCCGTAGCCTGTGACCGGCGCCCCCCACTCCTCGTAGGCTGGACCGGTGACGAATTCCCCCGGCACCGAGTCGGCCCCCGGCACCGAGTCGGCCGCCGCATCCTCCGAACCCCAGGACCGGCTGGCCCAGGCGGTGCGTGCCGCCGAGCGGGCCCTGATCGAGTTCGAGATCGCGGTGGAGACCTTCAGGGTGGAGGTCGAGAACTTCTCCCGGCTGCACCACCAGAAGCTCGGCCCGATGTACGCCCGGCTCGACGAGCTCGACGCGCTGATCGCCGAGGCGGTAGCGGCGCGGAGCGGCGCCCGCGAGGACATCGAGCGCGCCTGGGAGGCGCGGGCCCTCGTGATGCCGATGCCGGGGGTGGAGGAGCTCTTCGAGGGGCTGCTCGGCTCGGACGGGGTCCGGCCCCAGGAGGACCCGAACCCGCCGCGCCGCGTGCGGCCGGGCAAGGAGGCGCAGCGGCTCTACCGCGAGCTGGTCCGCAAGGCCCACCCGGACCTGGCGCAGGACGAGGCCGAGGTCGAGCGCCGCAGCGCGTTCATCGCCCGGGTCAACGAGGCGTACACCTACGCGGACGAGCAGCGGCTGCGCGAGCTGGCGGCGGAGTGGGAGGCCGGGCCGGTCCCGGAGGAGGCGCGGCCCAGCGAGGCCGAGGTGCTGTACGCACGGCTGGAGTGGCTGGCGCAGCGCAAGGAGCAGCTGGCCGTGCTCGCCGCCGAGCTGGAGAACAGCGCGATCGCGCAGATGATGAAGCTGTCCCCGGACGACCCGGACGGGCTGCTCAACGAGATCGCGGAGAACCTCCTCAACCAGGTCGCCAACCGCGAGGCCCGGCTGGCGGAGCTGGTGCGCTCCTCGAAGGGGTCCGACTAGCGGGTCGGGTACGTTCGACGTGCACGCCCTGACCGAAGGAGTCCGTTCCATGTTCTACGCCCAGCTGCCCGCGGTGGACGCCGCGCAGGTCCCCGCCGACGGCTACCTGCTCGACGTGCGGGAGCATGACGAGTGGGACGCCGGGCACGCCGAGGGCGCGGTGCACATCCCGATGGGCGAGGTCGTCGCCCGTCTCGGGGAGGTCCCGGCGGACCGCCGGGTGCACGTCGTGTGCCGGGTCGGCGGCCGCTCGGCGCAGGTCGCCCAGTACCTGATCGCGCAGGGCCTCGACGTGGTGAACGTCGACGGCGGCATGCTCGGCTGGGAGGCCGCGGGCCGCCCGCTGGTGACGGACGGCACGGGCCCGGCGCACGTGCTCTGAGGCGCCCGGCGGTGCGCCGCTCGGGCCGGGACCACGGGGGCCGGGGTCCCGGGCCGGGGTTGCGGCACCATGGGGCCGTGGAGGCGTCCGGCCGGGCGCTCAGGCCCCGGCGGCCAGCAGGTCGCCCAGTTCCTCCTCGTGGGCCGCGGCGGGGCCGAGGGACAGCTCCAGCTGCTTGGCCCAGGCGTGGTAGCGGTGCAGCGGGTAGTCGGTGTCGGCGCCGAAGCCGCCGTGCAGGTGCTGCGCGGTCTGCACCACCCGTCGTACGCCCTCCGAGGCCCAGATCTTGGCGACCGCGACGTCGGCGGGGTCCAGCCGCCAGGCGGCCTGCCAGCAGGTGACCTCCATCGCCCGCAGGTCGATGTAGCGGTCGGCGGACTGCACGGCCACCGCCTGGAAGGTGGCCAGCGGGTGCCCGAACTGCCTGCGCTCGGAGATGTAGGCGCCGGTCATGCGCAGCACGGCGGTGCCGAGCCCGAGGGCCAGGGCGCAGGTGCCGGTGGTCAGCAGCCGGCGCAGCCGGTCCCAGGCGCCGTCCGCGGTGATCACGTCGCCCGCGGGGACGCGGACGGCGTCCAGCCGGAGCTCGGCGTGACGCTCCCCGCTGGTCGAGATCTGCTCGGCCGCGGTGACCGCCTCGCGCGGGACGACGGCGATGACGGTGCGGCCCCCGGGGGCGGAGGCCGGGACCAGGACGTGGTCGGCGTGCGGGGCCCAGGGGACTGCTGTCTGGACGCCGTCGAGCAACCAGTCGCGAGGGGCGCCGTCCCCGTCCCCGTCCCCGTTCCCGTTGTCGCTTCCGCCGCCGTCCGCGGGCCGCGCGGTGACGGCGAGCTCCGCGCCGTCGTGGCCGGTGCGGCCCGCCGAGGCGACGGTCAGCACGAGGTCGCCGCGGCCGATCGCGGGCAGCAGCCGGGCGCGCAGCTCCTCGGGGCCGTCGGCCTGCACGGCGAGCGCGCCCGCGCAGGTCTCCAGCAGCGGCACCCGGGCCAGTACCGCCCCGGCCTCGCGCAGCACCAGGCAGAGCGCGACCGGGTCGAGGCCGGCGCCGCCGTAGGTCTCGTCCAGCACCAGGCCGAGGAGGTCGGCCGAGGCCAGACGGCGCCACAGCGAGCGGTCGAAGTCCTCGGCGACCGCTCCGGCGGTCAGCGCGGGGCTCGGCACGGAGTCGGGAGCGACACCGGAGAACACCGCCCGTGCCGCCTCGACGGCCGCCAGCTGCTCCTCGCTGAAGCTGAAGTCCATGGCCCGACCTCCCGGACGCATCGATTCTGACGATGTGTCAGATTAGGGGGGCCGGGCGGGGAAGTCCACAGCCCCGTCACCGTCCCCCTGCCCTTCCCGTGGGACCCGTGGCCCGTGCTGACCGGGACGGCTGTACCGCACGCGTGGGGCATGAGTACCGTTCCGTGCTGAGCGGAACACGGGGAACAGGAGCGGAGACCACGATGGAGCCACCCGAGGAGTCCGGGGCACCGCCCGGGATAGCCACGCTGTCACAGCCCGCGCGGATCGTGGTCGCGCTGGCCCTGGCGGCGGCCGCGGTCGGTGTCGCCGTGCACCTGCTCATGGTCTTCCTGCACGTCGCGCCGGCGAACACCGCCACCAAGAAGCACGGTGACCTGGTCGGCAGCTACATCTACCCCGAGTTCGAGCAGAACTGGAAGCTCTTCGCGCCCAATCCGCTCCAGCAGAACATCCACGTGTGGGCGCGCGCCGAGGTGCGCAAGGACGACGGCGGCAGCCAGGTGACCGGCTGGGTCGACCTCACGGCCATGGACATCGCGGCCATCAGGCACAACGTCGCGCCCAGTCACACCGAGCAGAACGAGCTGCGCCGGGCGTGGACCTTCTACGCCGCCTCCCACGGTGAGGACGACAAGCCCCTGGGCATGCGCGGCGAGCTGAGCAGGCAGTACCTGCAGCGCATCGTGGAGGACCGCTTCGGGCCCCGGCTCAACGGCGGCGACGTCGTCCGCCTGCAGGTGCGGACCGGCAGCACGGCGGTCGCGGCGCCCACCTGGAGCCCCGAGAAGATCGACACGCGCACGAGCTTCCGGGTGCTGCCCTGGTGGAGCTCGGACGTGGCGGACGAGGACGAGGGCGGGGAGGACGCGTCGTGAGCGAAGCAGTGAACGAGGCCGCGCACAGGGCCGTCGAGGAGTCCGCGGGCCGGGGCGTGCACGAGCCGGTGCCCGCCGCAGGCCGCCCGGCGGCCCCGGTACCGTCCCCCTTCGCCGGACTGACCCGCTCCGCCGCGGACGGTCTTTCGCGCGGCCTGGCCCGGATCACCGGCGGCACCATCGGCCGCTACCAGACCGCCGTCGTACGGATCGGCGTCTCGCTGACCTGGCTGCTGTTCCTGCTGCGCGAGTGGCCGCACCGCCACGAGCTCTACGGGCCGGACGGGGTCTGGAGCTGGGACCTGGCGAACCGGCTCGTCGCCGACAACCACGCCTTCACCCTGCTGCTGTGGGGCAGGGCCGACGCCTGGTTCGAGGTCGTCTACACGGGCGCCATCGCGGCGAGCTTGATGCTGCTGCTCGGCTGGCGCACCCGCACGGCCTCGCTGCTGTTCATGATCGGCGTGCTCTCCCTGCAGAACCGCAGCGTGTTCGTCGGCGACGGCGGCGACAACGTGATCCACCTGCTGGCGATCTACCTCGTGCTCACCCGGTGCGGGCGGGTCTGGTCGCTCGACGCCCGCCGCCGGGCCAGGGGACGGGACGGCGACGGCGCGGGGATCGCGCTGTGGATCGTCCTCGGGCTCGTGCTGGCCGTGGCGCAGCTGCTCGGCCGTACCGGGCTGACCTGGACCGACGGCCTGCTGCCCTGGCTCGGCTGGACGCCGTTCCTGTGGGGGTTCCTGCTGCTGCAGGCCGGGTGGTGGGCCGTGCGGCGGTACGCGCCGGGTGAGCCGCGCACGGTGCTCGACATCCTCGCCAACGTCCTGCACGCCGCCGGTCTGCTGGTGATCGTCGTCGAGGTGTGCCTGATCTACTCCACGGCGGGCTGGTACAAGGTCCAGGGCTCGCGCTGGCAGGACGGCACCGCGCTGTACTACCCGCTGCACCTGGACGACTTCAGCCCCTGGCCCGAGCTGTCCCACGCGATGGCCGCCAGCGGCCTGATGGTCATGGTGATCACCTACGGCACGGTGATCGTCCAGGTCGCGTTCCCCTTCACGCTCTTCAACCGCCGGGTGAAGAACGTGCTGCTCGCGCTGATGATGGTCGAGCACGCCTCGATCGCGGTCGTCCTCGGACTGCCGTTCTTCTCGCTGGCGATGATCGCCGCCGACGCGGTCTTCCTGCCCACCGGCTTCCTGCGCTGGGCGGGCGACCGGGTGGGGCGGCTGGTGCGGCGCGGCGGGGGAGCGGGCGGCCCAGGGGGACCGGAGGACGCCGGGCCGCGGGACGCGGAGAACGCCGAGAACGCCGAGGACGCGGAGGACGCGGAGGAGGCGGGGGAGGCGGGGGACGCGGAGGAGGCGCGGGCCGGGGCGATCGCGGGGCAGCGAGGGCCGGGACCGGCCGGCGAGCCCGCCCCCTCTAACCTCGTGGTGTGAGCACCAGCCAGGACGACGCGGCCGAGCCGCTGCAGTACGACGACGGCTTCGGCCCCGAGGTGGGCGTCGGGCCGCACCCGCGGCCCTGGCCGGAGGACACGCGCTACGACCCCGAACTGCTCGCGCACGGCGACCGCCGCAACGTGGTGGACGAGTACCGCTACTGGACGCGGGAGGCGATCGTCGCCGACCTCGACACCCGGCGCCACGACTTCCACGTCGCCGTCGAGAACTGGCAGCACGACTTCAACATCGGTTCCGTGGTGCGCACCGCCAACGCCTTCCTGGCCAAAGAGGTGCACATCGTGGGGCGGCGCCGCTGGAACCGGCGGGGCGCCATGGTGACCGACCGCTACCAGCACGTGCGCCACCACTTGGACGTCGCGGCGCTGGCCGCGTGGGCGGCCGCGGAGGACCTGCCGATCATCGGGATCGACAACCTCCCCGGCGCCGTGCCGCTGGAGACCACCGAGCTGCCCCGGCGCTGCGTGCTGCTCTTCGGCCAGGAGGGGCCCGGGCTGACCGACGAGGCGTGGAAGCACTCCGCGGCGGTCTGCTCGATCGCCCAGTTCGGCTCCACGCGCTCGATCAACGCGGGCGCGGCGGCGGCCATCGCCATGCACGCCTGGATCCAGCGCTACGCGCAGGTGGGTACGGAGCAGCCCCGTCCGGAGTGACAGGGCTGCTCCGGACGGGGCTGTCGGTGGTGCGGGCGGGCCGGATCAGGCCTGGCGGCGGACCTCGATGACCCGGAAGCGGCTCGCGACGAAGGCGCCGTCGCACAGGGCCGCGTTGGCGGCCGGGTTGCCGCCGGAGCCGTGGAAGTCGGAGAAGGCGGCCGTCTGGTTGACGTACACCCCGCCGGTCAGGTTGAGGGAGAGCTGGGCGGCCTCCTCCAGGCAGACCTCCTCGAGCTGCCGCTCCACCTCGTCGGAGCTGGTGTAGGCGCCGACCGTCATGGCGCCCTTCTCCCGCACGGTGCGGCGCAGCAGGTCGACCGCGTCGTCGGTGGAGTCCATGGCGACCGCGAAGGCGACCGGGCCGAAGCACTCCGACATGTAGGCCGCCTCGTCGTCCGGCTTGGCGCCGTCCAGCTTCACGATCACCGGGGTGCGGACCACGGCGTCCGGGAAGTCGGGGTTGGGGACCGCGCGGGAGGCGAGGGCGACCTCGCCGAGGGAGGCGGCCGCCTCCAGGCGGGCCTTCACGTCGGGGTTGACCAGGGCGCCCAGCAGGGCGTTGGCCCGGGCGTCGTCGCCGAGCAGCCCGCCGACGGCGGCCGACAGGTCGCCCACCACCTCGTCGAAGCCCTTGTGGCCGTCGTCGGTGGCGATTCCGTCGCGCGGGATCAGCAGGTTCTGCGGGGTGGTGCACATCTGGCCGCTGTACAGGGACAGGGAGAAGGCCAGGTTGGACAGCATGCCCTTGTAGTCGTCCGTGGAGTCGACGACGACGGTGTTGACGCCGGCCTTCTCGGTGAAGACCTGGGCCTGGCGGGCGTTCTCCTCCAGCCAGTCGCCGAAGGCGGTGGAGCCCGTGTAGTCGATGATGCGGACCTCGGGGCGCAGTGCCAGGGTCTTGGCCAGGCCCTCGCCGGGCCGCTCGGCGGCCAGGCAGACCAGGTTCGGGTCGAAGCCGGTCTCGGCGAGCACCTCGCGGGCGATCCTGACCGTCAGCGCCAGCGGGAGAACCGCGCGCGGGTGCGGCTTGACCACGACCGCGTTGCCGGTGGCGAGCGAGGCGAAGAGGCCCGGGTAACCGTTCCAGGTGGGGAAGGTGTTGCAGCCGATCACGAGCGCGACGCCGCGCGGCACCGCCGTGAAGTCCTTGCGCAGGGTCAGCGGGTCGCGCTTGCCCTGCGGCTTGACCCACTCGGCCGTGCCGGGGGTGCGCACCTGCTCCACGTAGGCGTACGCGACGGCCTCGAGGCCGCGGTCCTGCGCGTGGGGGCCGCCGGCCTGGAAGGCCATCATGAAAGCCTGGCCGGAGGTGTGCATGACCGCGTGGGCCATCTCCGTGGTGCGCGCGTTGATCCGGGCCAGGATCTCCAGGCAGACCAGGGCGCGGTTCTCCGGGCCGGCCTCGCGCCAGGCGGGCATCGCGGCCTTCATCGCGGGCAGGAGCACGTCGACGTCCGGGTGCGGGTACTCCACGCCCAGCTCGATGCCGTACGGGGACACCTCGCCGGCGGTCCAGCCGTCGGTGCCGGGCTGGTCCAGGTCGAAGCGGGTGCCGCGCAGGGCGTCGAACGCGGCCTGGGCGGTCTCGCCGTCCGCGTATGCCTTGGGGTGCTCGGGGTACGGGGACCAGTACTCGCGGGTACGGATCGCCTCGAGCGCCTTGTCGAGCGTCTCGCGGTGCGCTTCGACCGACGGGACAGCGGTGAGATCGGCAGCCATGGGGCCAACTCCTCGTCGAGCTGGATTGGGGTGGGCAGGGTGCTGGCTTCACCGCTAGATTAACCGAATGTTCGGTCGGGACAAGGGGGGCCGACCCAAGCTGTGGACAACCGGCGAGGAGCAGTGGCGGCGATGAGCGCTCTTGACCGATCCAGCACGGTCGCGGTGGTGGGCACGGGGACGATGGGCCAGGGGATCGCCCAGGTCGCACTGGTGGCGGGGCATCCCGTGCGCCTCTGCGACGCGGGGCCGGGCCGGGCCGAGCAGGCCGAGCGGGCCATAGGGGAACGGCTGGACCGCCTGGTGGAGAAGGGCCGGCTGTCCGCCGAAGAGCGCGACGCGGCCCGCGGGCGGCTCTCGGCCGTCCGGGAGATCGAGGAACTGGCGGGCGTGTCGCTCGTCGTCGAGGCGATCCTGGAGGACCTCGGCGCCAAGCAGCAGCTCTTCACGGCGCTGGAGTCGGTGGTCCCCGAGGACTGCCTGCTGGCCACCAACACCTCCTCGCTGTCGGTGACCGCCGTGGGCGGCGCGCTGCGCCTGCCGGGCCGCTTCGTGGGCCTGCACTTCTTCAACCCCGCCCCGCTGCTGCCGCTGGTCGAGGTGGTCTCCGGCGCCGCGACCGACGAGGCGGCCGCCGGCACCGCGTACGACACCGCCGCCGCCTGGGGCAAGACGCCGGTGCGCTGCACCGACACCCCCGGCTTCATCGTCAACCGGGTCGCGCGACCCTTCTACGCCGAGGCCTTCCGGCTCCACGAGGAGCGGGTGGCCGACCCGGCCACCATCGACGCGGTGCTGCGGGAGAGCGGCGGCTTCCGGATGGGCCCGTTCGAGCTCACCGACCTCATCGGCCAGGACGTCAACGAGGCCGTCACCCGCTCCGTATGGGACTCCTTCTTCCAGGACCCCAAGTTCACCCCTTCGCTCGCCCAGCGGCGGCTGGTGGAGTCCGGCAGGCTCGGCCGCAAGAGCGGGCACGGCTGGTACGACCACTCCCGGGGCGCGGCCGCTCCGGCGCCCAGCACCGCGGGGCCGGAGAAGCCGCCCGCCGAGGTCACCGTGTGCATGGGCGGCCGCGGCCCGGCCGCGGTGCTGCCCAGGATGATCGCCGAGGCGGGCATCGAGGTGCTGGACGGAGAGATCGCCGACCCGGACGACGGCTACATCGAGCTGCCCGGCGGCGGTCGGCTCTACCTGGCGGACGGCGGACCGGCCACCACGGGCCCGGCGGTCGACTACGTCCAGTTCGACCTCGCGCTGGACTACCGGGCGGCCACCCGGATCGCCGTCGCCCCGTCCGACTCCGCCCGTCCGGAGACGGTGCAGGCGGCGATCGGGCTGTTCCAGGCGCTGGGCAAGAAGGTCAGCGTCATCGAGGACGTCCCCGGCATGATCGTCGCCCGTACCGTGGCGATGCTGGTGGACTTCGCCACCGACGCCGTCGCCCGCGGGGTGGCCTCGCCGGAGGACGTCGACGCCGCGATGCGGCTGGGCGTGAACTACCCGCGGGGTCCGCTGGCCTGGGGTGACGAACTGGGCCCCGAGTGGGTCCGCGAGGTGCTGCGCAACCTGCACCAGGCGTACCCCGGCGGGCGCTACGCGCCGTCCCGCCCGTTGAACCGCCGCGCGGCGGCCGAGGGGAGACTGCTCTAATCATGACCATGGCACAGCGCGGCACCTCCGCCCCCAAGAGGGACACGTACACCCCGGACTCGCTGCTGGCCGTGGCCGTGGCGGTCTTCATCGAGCGCGGTTACGACGGCACGTCCATGGAGCACCTGTCGCGGGCCGCCGGCATCTCGAAGTCCTCGATCTACCACCATGTGCGGGGCAAGGAGGAACTCCTGGAGCGCGCCGTCGGCCGTGCCCTCGACGGCCTCTTCGGCATCCTGGAGGAGCCCGGGGCGAGCGGCGGGCGCGCCGTGGAGCGGCTGGAGTACGTCACGCGCCGCACCACCGAGGTGCTGATGGCGGAGCTGCCCTACGTCACGCTGCTGCTGCGGGTGCGCGGGAACACCACGACCGAGCGCGCGGCCATGGAGCGCCGCAGGGAGTTCGACCACCGGGTCGCCGACCTGCTGAAGTCGGCCGTCGCGGAGGGGGACCTGCGGGGTGACGTGGAGCCCAGGCTGGCCACCAGGCTGCTCTTCGGAATGATCAATTCCATAGTCGAGTGGTACCAGCCGCACGCGGCCGGTACCCGGGAGCACGACGACGCCGCCGTCGTGGACGCCGTCGTGCGGCTGGCCTTCGACGGGTTGCGCGTCTCTTGACGATGGTCCAGACCAAGCTCCACGATCAGGGTCATGTCACTCACCTCGCGTGCCCGCCTGTGCGCCGCCTCGGTCGCCGTCCTGCTGCTCGCCGGGTGCGGAGGGGGTGACGGCGGCGGACAGGCCGCCGACGCCGCACCGCCGGAGGACTTCGGCTGTCTGACGGCCGCGCAGGCGAAGGCCGGATCCGTCGGTTACGACGACACCGACGCCAACCCCGTGGACGCCTGGTTCGCCGGCAAGGGCGACACGGCCGTCCTGCTGATGCACCAGGCGGACGGCGACATGTGCCAATGGATGCCGCAGGCCGATCTCCTGGTGAAGGACGGCTACCGGGTCCTGGTCGTCGACTCCAACGGCAGCGAGGTGCCCGAGGTCGTGGGAGGCGTGGCGTTCCTGCGCGCCAAAGGCGTACGGCACGTCCTGCTGATGGGCGCCTCCAAGGGCGGCACGGCCGTGCTGGAGGGCGCCGCGTCGGTGGACCCACCGGTCGACGCCGTGGTCTCGCTCTCCGCACCCGAGACCTACGGGACCATGGACGCGGGCTCCGCGGTGCCCCGGCTGACCGTGCCCGTGCTCTACATGGCGGCGGCGGGCGACACCGGGTTCGCGGAGTCGACCGAGGCACTGAGCAGGGCCACGAAGAAGGCGCCCGAGAACCGGCTCGAGATCGTCGCCGGACCCCAGCACGGCGTGGGCATGCTCGGCTACGACCCCAATTGGGCCACCGTGACGGCCTTCCTGAAGAAGTACGCCGCGGGTTAGCGGACGGGGGAGCGCGCGGACGGGGCCCGTGGGCGGGGCCTGCGGGTCAGTCGGTCAGCACCCGGTCGGTCTCCTCGAACACCAGCAGCGTGCGGCTGCTGAGCACCTCCGGCACCGCCTGGATGCGGGTCAGCACCAGCTCCCGCAGGCTGCGGTTGTCGGGTGTGTGGACGAGCAGCAGTACGTCGAAGTCCCCGCTCACCAGGGCGATGTGGGCCACCCCGGGCAGCTCCAGCAGCTTCTCCCGCACGGTGCGCCAGGAGTTCTGCACGATCTTCAGGGTGATGTACGCGGAAGCGCCGTGACCTGCGCGTTCGTGGTCCACCCGGGCCGTGAAGCCGCGGATGACCCCGTCCTCGATGAGCCGGTTGATCCGGGCGTAGGCGTTGGCACGGGACACATGGACGTGCTCCGCCACCGATCGTATGGACGCCCGCCCGTCCTCCTGCAGATAGCGCAGGATCGCGCGGTCGATGGCGTCCAGCGGACGCACCGCCGCCGGACCGGTGTCCGGTGCCGCTGCCTGCGGTCCCGGGGCGCCGCCCCGAGAAATTTGGGAATCCGTCACGCCCCCGAGCCTCCCTAGCATGGACGTACTGGCTCCATCTCAGGGTGTGGAGAACCGTTTGTCCACAGGCAGGACACACCTGTAGCCAAAATGCCTCCGGCGACCGAACAATCGGTAGGGGAGCGATACCCGCTCCCCCGATCGAACACGCCCACGAGGAGGTGCTCGCGATGACCGTCCTGGACCAGCACGTCTGGCAACCCCGCACCGACCCGGCGCCGCTGCTGCCCGACCCTGAGCCGTACCGACTGCTCGGCACCCCCGAGGCAGGCGCCCTCGACGCGGGACTGCTGACCACGATGTACGGGCAGCTGGTGTGCGGCCGCCGCTACAACCGGCAGGCCACAGCGCTCACCAAGCAGGGCAGGCTCGCCGTCTACCCCTCCAGCACCGGCCAGGAGGCGTGCGAGATCGCCGCGGCACTGGCCCTGGAGCCCCAGGACTGGCTGTTCCCCAGCTATCGCGACACCCTCGCCGCCGTCGCCCGCGGCGTCGACCCCGTCGAGGCGCTGACGCTGCTGCGCGGCGACTGGCACACCGGCTACGACCCGCGCGAGCACCGGGTCGCCCCGCTCAGCACGCCGCTGGCCACCCAGCTGCCGCACGCCGTGGGCCTGGCGCACGCCGCCAGGCTCAAGGGCGACGACGTCGTGGCGCTCGCCATGGTCGGCGACGGAGGCACCAGCGAGGGCGACTTCCACGAGGCGCTGAACTTCGCCGCCGTGTGGCGCTCCCCCGTGGTCTTCCTCGTGCAGAACAACGGCTTCGCCATCTCGGTGCCGCTCGCCAAGCAGACCGCCGCCCCGTCGCTGGCCCACAAGGCCGTGGGCTACGGGATCCCCGGCCGGCTCGTCGACGGCAACGACATCGCGGCCGTCCACGCCGTGCTCACCGAGGCCGTGGCCCGCGCCCGCGAGGGCGGAGGCCCGACCCTGGTGGAGGCGATCACCTACCGCATGGACGCCCACACCAACGCCGACGACGCCACCCGCTACCGGGAGGACTCCGAGGTCGAGGCCTGGCGCGAGCACGACCCGGTCGCCGTGCTCGAGCGCGCGATGCGCGAGCGGGACCTGCTCGACGAGGCGATGGTCCGCGACACCGCGGAGGACGCGGAGCGGATGGCCGCCGCGCTGCGCGAGCGGATGAACGAGGACGCGGTCCTCGACCCGATGGACCTGTTCGCACACGTCTATGCCGAGCCCACCCCGCAGCTGCGCGAGCAGGCCGCGATGCTGAGGGCCGAGCTGGAGGCCGAGGCACAGTCATGAGCACCGCCACCACCGCGACCCCCGTGGCCGCCGGACGCAAGCCGGCCACCATGGCCCAGGCGCTCAACCGCGCGCTGCGCGACTCCCTCGCCGAGGACCCGTCGGTCCACCTCTTCGGCGAGGACATCGGCACCCTCGGCGGCGTCTTCCGGATCACCGACGGCCTCGCCAAGGAGTTCGGCGACAGCCGGTGCACCGACACCCCGCTCGCCGAGGCCGGCATCCTCGGCACGGCCGTGGGCATGGCGATGTACGGCATGCGCCCCGTGGTCGAGATGCAGTTCGACGCCTTCGCCTACCCGGCGTTCGAGCAGCTCGTCAGCCACGTCGCCAAGATGCGCAACCGCACGCGCGGTGCCATGCCGCTGCCCATCACCATCCGCGTGCCCTACGGCGGCGGCATCGGCGGCGTCGAGCACCACAGCGACGCGTCCGAGGCGTACTACGCGCACACCCCCGGTCTGCACGTCGTCACCCCCGCCACGGTGGCGGACGCCTACGGGCTGCTGAGGGCCTCGATCGCCTCCGACGACCCGGTGATCTTCCTCGAGCCGAAGCGGCTCTACTGGTCCAAGGCCGACTGGTCGGCGGACGCCCCGGAGGAGGTGGCCCCCATAGGGCGGGCCGTCGTCCGCCGCAGCGGCCGCTCCGCCACCCTCATCACCTACGGCCCGTCGCTCCCGGTCTGCCTGGAGGCGGCCGAGGCCGCGGTGCAGGAGGGCTGGGACCTGGAGGTCGTCGACCTGCGCAGCCTGGTGCCCTTCGACGACGAGACGGTCACCGCCTCGGTGCGCCGGACCGGCCGCGCGGTCGTCGTCCACGAGTCCACCGGCTTCGGTGGTGTGGGCGCCGAGATCGCCGCCCGGGTCACCGAGCGCTGCTTCCACCACCTGGAGGCCCCGGTCCTGCGGGTCGCCGGCTTCGACATCCCCTACCCGCCGCCGATGCTGGAGCGGCACCACCTGCCCGGTGTCGACCGCATCCTGGACGCGGTCGGGCGCCTGCAGTGGGAGGAGGCGTGATGGCCGTCGTCCGCGAGTTCGCCCTGCCCGACCTGGGTGAGGGGCTGACCGAGGCCGAGATCGTGCGGTGGATGGTGCAGGTCGGCGACGTCGTCGCCATCGACCAGCCGGTCGTCGAGGTCGAGACGGCCAAGGCCGTGGTCGAGGTGCCCTGCCCCTACGGCGGCGTGGTCACCGCGCGCTTCGGCGAGGAGGGCCAGACCCTCGACGTCGGGCGGCCGCTGCTGACCGTCGCGGTCGGCTCCGCCGACGGGCAGGCGGCAGGTGCCCCCGCGCCCGCCGCCCCGGCAGCCTCCGCCGACGGCGACTCCGGGTCCGGGTCCGGGTCCGGGTCCGGCAACGTCCTGGTCGGCTACGGCACCAGCGGTCCCGCGGCCCGGCGCCGCCGGGTCCGTCCGGCGCCGGCTCCCGTCGCGGTCGCCCCCGCGCCGGCCCCCGCTCCGGCTCCTGTGGCCGCGGTCGCCGTACCGGTCCGGCACGAGGGTCCCGTCGCCGTCATCTCCCCGCTGGTGCGGCGCAGGGCCCGGGAGCACGGCCTCGACCTGCGCGCTCTGACGGGATCCGGCCCCGACGGGCTGATCCTGCGCTCCGACGTGGAACGGGCCATCACGGCCGGGTCCACCGCGCCGATCGCCGCGGTCACCCCGGCGGCGGCCGCCGTACCGGCCGCCGAGGGCACCCGCATCCCACTGCGCGGCATCCGCGGTGCCGTGGCCGAGAAGCTCGGCCGCAGCCGGCGGGAGATCCCCGACGCCACCTGCTGGGTGGACGCGGACGCGACGGAGCTGCTCGCGGCACGGGCCGCGATGAACGCGGCGGGCGGTCCGAAGGTCTCCGTCCTCGCGCTGTTCGCGCGGATCTGCGCGGCGGCCCTCGCCCGCTACCCGGAGCTCAACTCCACGGTGGACACCGAGCGCGGCGAGATCGTGGTGCTGCCGCAGGTGCACATCGGCTTCGCGGCGCAGACCGATCGCGGCCTGGTCGTGCCGGTCGTCCGGGACGCCCACCGGCGCAGCACGGAGGAGCTGTCGGCGGAGATCGGCCGGCTCACCGAGGCGGCCCGCTCCGGCGGACTGACCCCGGCCCAGCTGACCGGCGGCACCTTCACGCTCAACAACTACGGCGTGTTCGGTGTCGACGGCTCCACGCCGATCATCAACCACCCCGAGGCGGCGATGCTCGGTGTCGGCCGGATCACCCCCAAGCCGTGGGTGCACCAGGGCGAACTGGCGGTGCGTCAGGTCGTCCAGCTGTCGTTCACCTTCGACCACCGGGTGTGCGACGGCGGTACGGCCGGCGGCTTCCTCCGCTTCGTCGCGGACTGCGTGGAACAACCGGCGGTGCTGCTCCGGGCGGTGTGAACACGTCACGGTGGGCGATACTCCGGGCATGACTCCGGAGCCGCGTGAGCCGCGTGACCACCCATCGCCGCGTCCGCCGTACGAGCAGCCCCACGACGCGGTCGTCCTCGCCGGCGGCGCCGCCAGGCGCCTCGGCGGGGCCGACAAGCCGGGACTGCCGGTCGCCGGGCGGGCGCTGATCGACCGCGTCCTGGACGCGTGCGCGGGCGCGGCCACCACGGTGGTCGTCGGCCCGCGCCGCCCCACGGTCCGCCCGGTGGCCTGGGCCCGGGAGGAACCGCCGGGCGGCGGCCCGCTGCCCGCGCTCTCCGCCGGGCTGCAGCAGGTCACCGCGGACGTGGTGCTGGTGCTCGCCGCCGACCTGCCGTTCCTCTCCCGTACGACGGTGGACGCCCTGCTCACCGCCCTGCGCGGCGCGGAGGGCGAGGACGGGGTCGTGCTCACCGACCCCGACGGCCGCGACCAGACGCTGGCGGCCGCCTACCGGACCGAGGCACTGCGTCAGCACCTGGCGCTGATCGCAGCCGAGCACGGGACCCTCACCGGGCTGCCGTTGCGCCTGCTCACCGGTGAACTCGCCCTGCGACGGCTGCCCGACCCCACCGGGGAGGCCTCCTTCGACTGCGACACCTGGGACGACCTCTCCACAGCCCGGGCCCGTATCAGGGAGCATGGGGGCGTGTTGGATGAATGGATCGCCGCAGCCAAGGCCGAACTCGGCATCGACCTCGACGTCGACATCCGTATGCTCCTCGATCTCGCCCGGGACGCCGCGCACGGCGTCGACCGCCCCGCAGCGCCGCTGACCACCTTCCTGGTGGGCTACGCGGCGGCCACGGCGGGCGGCGGCGAGCAGGCCGTCGCGGAGGCCGTCAGGCGCGCCTCCGCGCTGGCCGAGCGGTGGGCGAAGGAAGCGGAGAGCGGGGACCCGGACGCATGAACCTGCCGGGTGCGGCGGGCGGTGCCCGCGACACCGGTCCCGGGGACGCCGCCGACGACGAGCTGGACGCGGCGCTCGCCCTGGCCAACGGGCGGGCCGCCGGCCGGTACGGCCCCGTGCAGCCGCCTTCCGGCGACGGCCCCGACGGTGCCCGGTCCCCCCTCCCCCGTTCTCACGGGACTCACGGGACTCACGGGACTCACGGGACTCACGGCGGAACGCACGGCGGTCACCACGACCTGCCGTGGCCGCGGGCCCGGCGCATCGCCGGCTCCGCCGCAGGACCGCTGGGACGGCTGACCCTGCCGCTCGACGCGGCGCTCGGGCACGCGCTGGCCGAGCCGCTGACCGCGCTCACCGACCTGCCCTCCTTCGACACCTCCGCGATGGACGGCTGGGCCGTCGCCGGCCCCGGCCCGTGGCGCACCGAAGGCAGTGTCCTGGCCGGGCAGCGGTCCACGACCCCGCTGCTCGACGGCCACGCCACCGTCATCGCCACCGGGGCCGCGCTGCCCCCCGGGACGACGGCGGTGCTGCGCCGGGAGCACGGGCGGCTCACGGACGACGGCCTGCTGCACGCCACGCGGGGCGGCCCCGGGCCCGGTCAGGACGTGCGGCCCCGCGGCCAGGAGTGCCGCGGCGGCGACGAGTTGCTGGCGTCCGGCGCGCTGGTCACGCCCGCGGTGCTCGGTCTGGCCGCGGCCGCGGGCTACGACGAACTGACCGTCACCGCGCGGCCCACGGTGGAAGTCCTCGTCCTGGGCGACGAGTTGCTGGACGCCGGGGCGCCCGGCGGCGGCCGGGTGCGCGACGCGCTCGGCCCGCTGCTGCCCGCCTGGCTCACCGCGCTCGGGGCCGGCACGGTCCGCGCGCGGCGGCTGAAGGACGACGCCGGCCTGCTGCAGGACGCCGTCACCGCGTCCACCGCCGATCTCGTCGTCACCACCGGCGGCACGGCGGGGGGCCCGGTGGACTTCGTCCACCCCGTACTGGAGCGCATCGGCGCGCGGTTGCTCGTCGACGGCGTCGCGGTCCGCCCCGGCCACCCCATGCTGCTGGCCGAACTGCCGGGCGGCGGGCGGCTGGTGGGCCTGCCGGGGAACCCGCTGGCGGCGGTATCGGGGGTGCTGACCCTCGCCGTCCCCCTGCTGCGCGCGCTCGCGGGCCGTCCGGCCCCGGTGGCGTACGAGGCGCGGCTCACCGGTGACGTGCACGGCCACCCCACCGACACCCGCCTGGTGCCGGTGGTCCTCGACGAGGAGTCGCAGGCGGCCCCGCTGCACTTCAGCGGTCCGGCGATGCTGCGCGGCATCGCGGCGGCCGACGGCATGGCCGTCGTCCCGCCCGGCGGGGCCGTGAAGGGCGACCGCACGGCCGTTTTGGAGACGGGCTGGGGGCGTCAGTGAGGGACGCGGCCCGCGGCCGTGCCGCCGCACGGACGGGCGCCGACATCGTCCACCTGCCCCACAAGAACGCCGTCGGGCCCCTGGTCCAGGTGGCCCGGCGGCTTCTGCTGGCCCTGCTGGTCCTGGTGCTGACCGTGCTGATCGTGTACGTCGACCGCGGCGGCTACCACGACAACGCCGGCGGAACGATGTCGCTGCTGGACTGCGTCTACTACGCGACCGTCACCCTCTCCACCACGGGCTACGGCGACGTCGTCCCCTACAGCGCGAGCGCCCGGCTGACCAATGTGCTCCTGGTGACGCCCCTGCGCGTGCTCTTCCTGATCATCCTCGTCGGCACCACGCTCGAAGTGCTCACCGAGCGCACCCGCGAGCAGTACCGGCAGCAGCGCTGGAGGTCCACCGTGCGCGACCACACCGTCATCGTCGGATACGGCACCAAGGGCCGTTCGGCGGCCAGGACGCTGACCGGGCACGGGGTACCGGCCCAGCGGATCGTGGTGGTCGACCCCGACCCCAAGGCCGTGGAGTCCGCGGTCGCCGCGGGGTTCGCGGGCGTCACCGGCGACGCGACCCGCAACGACGTCCTGCTGCGGGCGGAGATCCAGCGGGCCAAGGAGCTGATCATCGCCGCACAACGGGACGACACCGCCGTCCTGGTGGCGCTCACGGCCCGCCAGCTGAACAAGCGGATCAACATCGTCGCGTCCGTGCGCGAGGAGGAGAACGCCCCGCTGCTCCGCCAGTCCGGCGCCAACGCCGTCGTCACCAGCTCCGGTGCGGCGGGCCGGTTGCTCGGGATGTCGATGCTCAGTCCGAGCGCCGGCGAGGTGATGGAGGAACTGATCAGCTACGGCAGCGGGCTGGACCTGATCGAGCGCCCGGTCACCAAGGCGGAGGCCGGGCTGGACCCGCGCGGGGTCGGCGACCTGGTGGTGGTCGTCAAGCGCGGCCACCGGCTGCTCGACCACGACAACCCCGAGGCGAGTCCGCTGCAGTTGACCGATCGGCTCATCGTCATCCACAGGACGAGTCAGGACGACCCGTCGCACCTCCCGCAGGGGTAGCGTCGGCAGCATGCATGCGATCACCATCCCCGAACCCGGCGGCCCGGACGCGCTCGTCTGGGCCGAGGTCCCCGATCCCGTACCCGCCGAGGGCGAGGTACTGGTCGAGGTCGCCGCGACCGCCGTCAACCGTGCCGACCTGCTGCAGCGGCAGGGCTTCTACGACCCGCCACCCGGCGCGTCCCCCTATCCCGGCCTGGAGTGCTCGGGCCGCGTCGCCGCCGTGGGGCCGGGGGTGAGCGGCTGGTCCGTGGGCGACGAGGTGTGCGCGCTGCTCGCGGGCGGCGGCTACGCCGGGAAGGTCGCCGTCCCGGCGGGGCAGCTGCTGCCGGTGCCCAAGGGCGTGGGGCTGGTCGAGGCGGCCGCCCTGCCCGAGGTGGTCTGCACCGTCTGGTCCAACGTCTTCATGATCGCCCACCTGCGTCCCGGTGAGACGCTGCTGGTCCACGGCGGTTCCAGCGGCATCGGCACGATGGCGATCCAGCTGGCCAAGGCGGTCGGCGCCAAGGTCGCGGTCACCGCGGGCAGCGAGGACAAGCTCGCGAAGTGCCGTGAGCTGGGCGCGGACCTCGGGATCAACTACCGGGAGCAGGACTTCACGGCGGAGGTCCGGGAGGCTTTCGGCGGTGCCGACGTCATCCTCGACATCATGGGCGCGAAGTACCTGGGCCGGAACGTCGAGGCCCTCGCGGTCAACGGCAGGCTGGCCGTGATCGGGCTCCAGGGCGGCGTCAAGGGCGAGCTCGACCTCGGCCGGATGCTGGCCAAGCGGGCCGCGATCACCGCGACCTCGCTGCGCGGACGGCCGCTGGAGGAGAAGGCGGCCATCGTGGCCGCGGTGCGCGAGCACGTCTGGCCGCTGCTGGAGTCCGGGGTGGTGCGCCCGGTCGTGGACCGTACGCTCCCCATGCGCGAGGCCCCGGAGGCGCATCGGCTGGTCGAGGCCAGCAGCCATGTCGGCAAGGTGCTGCTCACGCTCTGACCGCCGCCGGACGGCCGGTACGGCCCGCACGGGCACGACTGGCCGCCCATGACGCTCCGTGTGACGCTGGAAGCATGGAGTTGCGGAAGGTGGTCGTGGCGGCGACGGTGACCGGAGTCGCCCTCCTGGTCACCGGCGTGGCCACGCCGCCCCCTCCCCACCCGGCGGCGTCCTCCGGGCTGGCCGGCAGCGAGCCGGGTGAGGGACGCAGGCACCCCGGCCGGGCGGAGCCGCCGCAGATCCCGGGCGACGGCAGCGGCCCGCCCCCGGCGACCGTCCCCGTCCGCGTCGAGGAGCCGCAGGACCAGGGCCCGGCCGCCGTCCGGGCGCCCGTGGGGCGGGTGCTGGAGGTGCTGCCGCTCGGCGCGGGGCTGGTGCTGATCGGACTGGGCCTGGGCTTCCTCGGTCTGCGGTTGCGCCGTGGCCGCTGACCTCCCGGCGCCGCGCACCGGGCCGGTCCGGCCGCGAACGGGGGCCGCCCGGAGGGGTAGAGCGGGACGGCGGGGGGCACAAATCCCGGAGAGGCGCCGGTGCGCGACAATGGCGGCATGGAGATGCCGATGAACGAACGGTCGCAGGAGAGCCCGCAGGTCCTGGTCGTCGGCCCGGACGGGATGGCCCTCGGCGGCGGCGGACACGCCGGCCGCGCCGGAGAAGGCGACGAGCAGCGCGAGGTCCCCGTGACGGAGATGGTCGAACAGCCCGCGAAGGTCATGCGGATCGGCAGCATGATCAAGCAGCTCCTGGAAGAGGTCAAGGCGGCACCCCTGGACGAGGCGAGCCGGGTGCGCCTGAAGGAGATCCACCACAGCTCCGTGAAGGAGCTGGAGGCGGGGCTCGCCCCCGAGCTGGTCGAGGAGTTGGAGCGGCTCTCGCTGCCCTTCGCCGAGGACGGCGTGCCGAGCGACGCCGAGCTGCGGATCGCCCAGGCGCAGCTGGTGGGTTGGCTGGAGGGCCTCTTCCACGGCATCCAGACGGCCCTGTTCGCCCAGCAGATGGCCGCCCGCGCCCAGCTGGAGCAGATGCGCCGCGCGCTGCCGCCCGGTGTGGGTCACGAGGGCGACGAGGAGGGGCACGCCCCGGGCGGGGCGCGCACCGGCCCGTACCTGTGAACCGGCGGCGCCAGGACGGTACGTACGCGTAGGTACAGACGGCGGGGACCCATGGGGTCACCCGCCGTCCGTCGTTGTCCGTCCGCGGTCGCCGCGGGGGCGGCGCGCGGGGCTTGTCAGCCGCCCTGGCCGGTGGAGACCCAGATGGTGATCTTGTCCTTCTCCGGCTTGAACGCGCCGTAGGTCTTGGGCTTCTGGTCGACGACCGCGCCCTTCCCGTAGATCTGCTCGTTGCGGTACTTGACCTCGTAGTCCCAACCGGCCGCGTCCATGCAGGACTTGACGGAGTCGACGTACTTGGTGAAGAAGTCCGGCATCACCACGGAGTCCGGGTCGTCGCCCAGGTAGCTCTTGGTGGCCTCGGTGCAGCGCGAGGCGTCGATGGTGCGGGTCTGGTCCGCCTGGCTGACGCCGGGTGCGGGTTCGTCCTCCGCCGGCTCCGAAGGGGTCTCCTGGCGGTCGGTGGCGGTGGCGGAGTTGCCGGGCCGCGAGTCGTAGGTGGGAGTGCCGCCGGTGTCGCCCTCGTCGCCCTTTCCGCCCATCGACATCGCGATGACGACGACCACGACCACCGCGATCACGGCGACCGTGGCGCCGATGGCGACGACCGCCGTCGAGGCGCCGCCGCCCCTGCGGCCGCCGCCCGAAGGGGTGCCGGGGCGCATCGTGTAGGGCGGGGTGGCGTGCTGCTGCGCGGCCTGCGGGTGGGGGGAGTGGGGCTGGTGCGACTGGTGGGGCCCGTGCGGGGCGTTCTGCGGGTAGCCGTAGGCGGGGCCGGGTGGCGGGGTGTGGGCGCCGCCGTGGCCGCCGGTGCCCCACTGCTGCCGGGGCTGGGGCTGGGGCTGCGGGTAGGGAGCCTGGGCCGGGGCCTGGTACGGGGTCTGCACGTGCGGCGGCGGGGTGCGCAGGTCCCCCTGCACCGGCGGGAAGACCGCCGAGGAGACGTCCTCGCCGCGGCCGCGCGGGCGCGGCCCGCCACCGATGATCAGGGGTGCGGTGCCGCCGCCGTGGCCCGGTGAGGCCACCCGCTCCGCCTCGTCGCGCATGGCGTCGGCGGTGGGGAAGCGCTCGGCGGGGTTCTTCTTCAGGGCCCGCGCGACGAGCGCGTCGACGCCCGGCTGCACCGCCCGGTTGAGCGCCGAGGGGGGCGGCGGTACCTCCTGGACGTGCTGGTAGGCGATGGCCAGCGGGGAGTCGCCGTCGAACGGCAGCCGGCCGGTGAGCAGCTCGAAGAGCAGGCAGCCCACCGAGTACAGGTCGGAGCGCTCGTCCACGCCCCGTCCCAGCGCCTGCTCCGGCGAGAGGTACTGCGGGGTGCCGACCACCATGCCGGTCTGCGTCATCGACGAGACGCCGGACTGCATCGCGCGGGCGATGCCGAAGTCCATCACCTTGACCACGCCGCGCTTGGTGAGCATCACGTTGCCCGGCTTGATGTCCCGGTGGACCAGGCCCATGCTGTGGCTCTCGGAGAGCGCCGCGAGCACGTCCGCGGTTATCTTCAGGGCCTTCTCGGTGGGCATCGCGCCGAACCGCGCGATGTCCTCGTCGAGCAGTTCGCGCAGCGGCTTGCCCTCGACGTACTCCATGACGATGTACGGCACGAGCGCGCCGTCGACGGTGTCCTCGCCGGAGTCGAAGACCGAGACGATGTTGGTGTGGTTGAGCCTGGCGACGGCCTGCGCCTCGCGCCGGAACCGCTCGCGGAAGGACTGTTCCCGGCCGAGGTCCGTGTGCAGTGTCTTGACGGCCACCGGACGGTCCAGCACTGTGTCGTGTGCCAGGTGCACGGCGGCCATGCCACCCTGTCCCAGCAGGTCGCGGAGTACGTAGCGACCGTTGCCGACCGAGCGACCCGAATGAGTGCCCCGCGTGCCGTCCCCGCTCATCCGTACCCGTCCCCTTGACGTTCCCCCTGGGCGCACGGCGCGTACGCACAAGACAGTTGTCCCGATCCTGCCCGCCCAGTCTGCCCGACGGCCTGGACAGGTCAAGTTCGTTGACCCGTTCGTCACCGGATGCGTATGAATCCCTTCACGGGTGGCTCCGGAGCGCGTACGTCGCGGAACGCGGTAGCGTGGTGCGCTGGAGGACCCTGTACGGCGACGATCGACGGCGAGGACTGATGGCACAGACGACAGCCGCCGGGGGCCCTGACGAGCCCTCTGCCGACGGCCGGGGCGTGCCCGACTCGCCCGAGCAGTGGGGCGCCGGAGGCCTGGTCGGCGACGGCCGCTACCGGCTGACCCGGCGTCTCGGACGCGGCGGCATGGCCGAGGTCTTCGCCGCCGAGGACGTCCGCCTGGGGCGGACGGTGGCCGTCAAGCTGCTCCGCTCCGACCTCGCCGAGGACCCGGTCTCCAAGGCCCGTTTCACGCGCGAGGCGCAGTCCGTCGCCGGCCTCAACCACCATGCGGTGGTGGCGGTGTACGACTCGGGCGAGGACGTCACGCCGGGCGGCACCGTGCCGTACATCGTGATGGAGCTCGTCGAGGGCCGAACGATCCGCGACCTGCTGCTGGGTTCCGACCAGCCGCCGCCGGTCGACCAGGCGCTCATCATCGTCTCGGGCGTGCTGGAGGCGCTGGCCTACAGCCACGCGCACGGCATCGTCCACCGGGACATCAAGCCGGCGAACGTGATCATCACCAACACCGGCGCGGTGAAGGTGATGGACTTCGGCATCGCGCGGGCGCTGCACGGCGCCTCGACCACGATGACGCAGACCGGCATGGTCATGGGCACCCCCCAGTACCTGTCGCCGGAGCAGGCGCTCGGCAAGACCGTCGACACCCGCTCCGACCTGTACGCGACGGGCTGCCTGCTCTACGAACTCCTCGCGCTGCGGCCGCCCTTCACCGGCGAGACCCCGCTGTCGGTGGTCTACCAGCACGTGCAGGACGAGCCGCGGCCGCCCTCCGAGCTCAGCTCCCGGGTGCCCCCGGAGCTGGACGGGCTGGTGCTGCACGCGCTCGCCAAGAGCCCGGACGACCGCTTCCAGACCGCCGAGGAGATGCGCGGCGTCGTCCAGTACGCGCTGAGCATGCTGAACGAGCGCGGCGGCCACACCGGCACCTGGAACACCGGTTACGTGCCCGCGCCGAACGCCGCCCCGACCACGCCGATGGGCGTCCCCCCGCAGTACGGGCAGCAGAACCCGCACAACACCGCGGAGTTGCAGCCGCCGCTGCTGCTCGGCCCGCCCGGCGGTGACGGCGGCGACCACGGCTACGGCCACGGACAACCCCCGCGCGGCGGCGGGCGCTGGGTCAAGCCGGTGCTGTTCGTGGTCGCGGCGGTGCTCGCCGTCGCGCTCGGCATCTACTTCGCCGTCGCCAAGACCGGTGACAAGGAGCCCCCGGCGGAGAAGGTGACGCCGACGCAGTCGCAGCCGGAGAAGCCGACCTCGCAGCCGACCCAGGACGACTCCACGGGCGGTACGCAGGAAGAGGGCACCGGCGGCATCACCCAGAAGCCGTCGTACACCCCGAGCCCCTCCTACACGCGGCCGACCTCGGAGGCTCCGGCGACCTCGCAGGCGCCGACCAAGGAGCCGAGCGCCCCGGCCAGCTCCGCGCCGCCCACGCCGACGCAGTCCGCGACCCCGTCCGAGACCCAGGGCACCACGGGAGAGACCTCGGGCGGAAGCGCCGGCACCGAGGGCGCCGACGCCGGTGCGGTCGGCGGCTGACCTGCGGGTCAGCCCGTGAAGGCCTCCAGCACGGCCTCGTACGCCGCGGTCCACCAGACGACCAGGGCGGACGAGGCCGGGAAGAGGGGGTCGGTCCTGCGGTCCTCGAGGACGTAGCGCCAGCGCAGCATCCAGAAGTCGTTGAGCCGCTCCCACCACACCCGGTGCACGGCCGCGGCCAGTTCGTCCTCCGCCACGCGCGCGGCGCCGCGGTAGGCCCGGGCGTACGCGCGGATCTTGTCGAGGTCCAGGGCGCCGCCGGGGTGCACGAAGAAGATCACGGCGGCCCGTACCGCCTCCTCGGCGCGCGGCTGCACGCCGAGCCGGTCCCAGTCGACGATGGCGACGGGTTCGTCCTCGCGGTAGAGCAGGTTGAGCGGGTGGAAGTCGCCGTGCACCCAGCCGGACACCGGGCCGGCGGCGTCGGGCGGGCGGCGGTGGGCGTGACGTTCCAGCAGGGTGCGGCGCTCCAGCAGCCGGTGCTCGGCCAGTTCGTCGAAGGTCTCGCGCGGGGCGCTGGCGCGCACCCGGCGCAGCAGGGCGGTGATCAGCGCGTAGGTCAGTTCGGGGTCGGCGCTGGCGTGCCGGCCCGGCTCGGGGGCGGGCTGCACCCGGGCCAGGGTGGTGTGGACGAGTCCGAGCAGCGCGCCCAGGCGGCGGGAGTCGGCGGCGGTGAGTTCGCCGCCCTCGCGGTGCCGTCCCTCCACCCACGGGTAGAGCGCGAAGCAGCGGCCGCCGACCACGGCCACGGTGCGGCCGTCGGCGTCCGGTACCGGCGGGGCGACGGGCAGGCCCACCTCGTCCAGCCGCTGGGTCGCCCGGTGCTGGCGGGCGATGACGGCGGAGTCGGCGGTGGCGCTGTCGACGTACAGCTTGAGGAAGTAGCGGCCGCGGGTGGTGGCCAGCCGGAATCCCCGGTTCAGTAAGCCCTGGGCAACGGGTTCGCAGGACAGCGGGGCGCCGGCGTCCGTGTATCGGCGCAGCAGGGTGTCCAGTGTCCCGGCGGAGGGCGGCGCCGTCGCCGAACTCCCGATCACCAGGCAGATGCTAGATCATTCCGGTGGTGGACTCGCGGGTCGAGCCGTACGTACACATGGCCCGGCTCCCGGCTTGTATCGTTTTGACGATCTGTGCCGAAGAGCGCCTGTTGTGCCGTCGACGGGTGGAAGGCGCGCGCCGTTCCGAGGAACTGCACCGCCCAGCCGGCTTCGAGGTCGTCCGCCTGGTAGGCCACGACCGTACCGTCGACGCCCCACGTGCGGTCGGTGCGGATCAGCACGGAGTCGTCGGCGACGACGTGCCGTGCCACGGCGATGTACGGCAGGGCCCCCCGCGTCAGCGCCAGCCGCCCGTACCGAACCCTTCCCAGCAGCGCCAGCGCAGCGCGCCCCTCGAATTCCATGGGAACCACCTTGCCGGGCCGGGCCCCCGGAGGCGCAGAGCACTCCGCCCCCACCTCCGGGGCCGATGGTCCCTGATGGGGCCATACCGCCTCAACCGGCCGAATCCGGCACCGGCAGGCCCAGCACCCGGTCGCGCAGCACCGGGAAGTCCGCCCGGGTCTTCGCCACCAGGTCCGGGTCGAGGTCGGCGGTGAGGACCTCCTCCCCCGCTCCGGCCTCGGCGACGACGGCGCCCCAGGGGTCGACGACGACGCTGTGCCCGGCCAGCTCCACCCCGGCGTGGGTCCCGGCGGTGCCGCAGGCCACCACGTAGGCCTGGGACTCGATGGCACGGGCCCTGGCCAGCAGCGTCCAGTGCTCGCGACGTCGCGCGGGCCAGCCGGCCGGGACGACCAGGACGGTGGCGCCGGCGTCGACGAGCAACCGGAACTGCTCGGGGAAGCGCAGGTCGTAGCAGGTGGCCAGGCCCATGGGGACGCCCTGGACGTCGGTGGTGACGATGCGGTCGCCGGCGCTCATGAGCACGGCCTCGCCCCGGTCGAAGCCGAAGCGGTGGACCTTGCGGTAGGTCGCCCGCAGTTCGCCGTCGGGGGAGAAGAGCAGCGAGGTGTTGTACAGCGCGCCGTCGGCGGCGCGCTCGACGATCGACCCGGCGTGCAGCCAGACGCCCGCGTCGAGCGCGGCGGCGCTCATGACCTCGGCGGTGGGACCCTGCAGCGGCTCGGCCTCTGGCTGGAAAAGATCGGCGGCGAAGGCCCCGACGGGCCACAGTTCGGGCAGGACGACCAGGTCCGACCCGGCTTGTCCGCGCACGAGCGACGCCACCCGTTCGCGCCGGGCGTCCACCGCTTCGCCGGGGTCGACGTCGATCTGGAGCAGGGAAACGCGCACAGTACCACCGCCCATGAGTTCGGCACGTTCTTGCGGGCCTACGATCGTCACACGAAAGCACTCCCGTGGTGTCACTGCGCAGCGTAATTTAAGGCGCACACCACGACCGCGCACCGACCGTCGAGGGGTCCCGTGACCGGCACCGTCCACAGCCAGATCCAGCCGTACATCGACGCCTGGACCCACTCCATAGAATCCATAGCCGAGTTGGTCCGCCCCGTTCCTGCGGGCGCCTGGAACCGGCCGACCGATTGCCCGTACTGGTCCGTGCGCGACGTCGTGTCGCACGTGATCGGCTTCGAGTGCGAGCTGCTGGGCGATCCCCGGCCGATCCACACGCTCCCCAGCGACCTGCGGCACATGACCACGGAGCACGCCCGTTACGTGGAGGTGCCGGTCGACAAGCGGCGGCACCACACCGCGCCCGAGGTGGTCGGCGAGCTCGACTACACCATCATCCGCCGCTCCCGTCAGCTGCGGAACGAGACCCGTGGCGCGCAGGACACCGTCCGCGGCCCCATGGGCAGGGAGATGACCCTCGAGGAGCTGCTCAAGTGGCGGGTCTTCGACGTGTGGGTGCACGAGCAGGACCTGCGCCGGGCACTGGGCGAGCCCGGCAACCTCGACTCGCCGGGCGCGGTCGTCGCCCGGGACCACATCCTCGCCGAGCTGCCGAAGGTGGTCGCCGAGCGCGCGGGCGCCCCGGCGGGCTCGGCCGTGGTGTTCGACGTCCACGGCGAGCTGGAGTTCATGCGGACGGTCCGGGTCGACACCGAGGGCCACGGCTCGATCGACGGCAGCGTCTCGCTCGGTCCCGCGGTCACGCTGACCCTGGACTGGGAGACCTTCGTCCGGCTGACCTGCGGCCGCACGCGCGCACACGTGGTGGAGGACCGGCTGAAGACCGAGGGCGACCAGGCGCTGGCCGACGCGATCCTGGCGAACATCGCCGTCACGCAGTGACGCCGGGGGGAGCGTTCATGTCCCGGCGGGGACGTGGACGCTCTCGACGCGGCTGACGGCGATGCGCTGCCGCTCCAGCCGTGCGGCCCGGCCGCGCAGCCGCAGGATCTGCACCAGGCCCAGTGCCTGGAGGACGAAGACGCTGCTCCAGGCCAGCCGGTAGTCACCGCCGCCGACGTCCAGCAGGACGCCGATGGCCAGCAGTGCGGCCATCGAGGCGGTGAAGCCGCCGATGTTGACGATGCCGGAGGCGGTGCCGAAACGCTCGGGCGGGTTGGCCGGGCGGGCGAAGTCGAAACCGATCATCGACGCCGGGCCGCAGGTGCCCAGTACGACGCAGAGCAGCACGAGCAGCCACAGCGGGGCGTGGTCCGCGGGCCAGACCAGGACCACCGCCCACATCACCGCGGTCGCCCCGACGACGCCCAGGGTGAGCGGCATCCGGGCGCCGTGGTGGCGGCCGATGATCTGCCCGAAGAGCATCCCGAAGACCATGTTGGCGATGACCACGACCGTCAGCAGGGTGCCCGCGGTCTCGCGGGACAGCCCCTGGTCCTCGACCAGGTACGGCAGCCCCCACAGCAGCAGGAAGACCATCCCGGAGAACTGGGTGGTGAAGTGCGTCCACATCCCCAGCCGGGTGCCGGGCTCCCGCCAGGCGGCGGCGATCTGCCGTTTCACGTAACCGCGCCCGGGGTGCTCGGCGGGCGCCGGCTCGAAGCCCTCGGGGTGGTCCTTCATGAAGACCAGCACCAGGACGAGGACGAGCGCGCCGCCCAGCGCCGTTCCGACGAAGGTGGCGGTCCAGCCCGCGGAGTGCAGCAGCCGCGCCAGCAGCACCGTGCTCAGCAGGTTGCCCGCGACGCCGAACAGCGCGGCACCCTGCGCGATCACCGGCCCGCGGCGGGCCGGGAACCAGCGCGAGCCGAGCCGCAGCACGCTCACGAAGGTCATGGCGTCGCCGCAGCCCAGCACCGCGCGGGCGGCGAGGGCCGGGCCGTACCCGTGCGAGAGGGCGAAGCCGAGCTGGCCGGCGGTGAACAGGACGATGCCGATGGTCAGCACCTTCTTGGTGCCGAGGCGGTCGACCATCAGGCCCACGGGTATCTGCATGCCCGCGTAGACCAGCACCTGGAGGATCGAGAAGGTGGACAGCGCCGAGGCGCCGATGTGGAAGCGTTCCGCGGCGTCGATGCCGGCGACGCCGAGGCTGGTGCGGTGCACGACCGCGACCGTGTAGACGAGGGTGCCGATGCTCCAGACGGCGACCGCCCTTGTGCCGCCGGGCGGTTCACCGGTGGTGGTGCCGCTCGTCCCCATCACTCCCCCCGGGCCAGGTGGCTCACCCAGCTGACGTGCCGCTCGACCAGCGCGGCCGCCAAGGGTGCGTCTCCCGCGCGCAACGCCGTGAGGATCTCGGTGTGTTCGGCGACGTTCTTGGCGATGCGGCCCGGCTCGGCGTGCATCGTGGCCACACCCATCCGCAGTTGACGGTCCCTCAGCTGGTCGTACAGCTGGGACAGGATGCGGTTGCCCGCGGCGCGCACGATCTCGGCGTGGAAGCAGCGGTCGGCCGCCGCGAAGGCGGTCAGGTCGCCCGTGGCGGCGTGGCCGCGCTGCTCGTCCAGCAGCTCCTCCAGGCGGGTCAGCAGCCGCTCCGGGGCGGGCACCACCTTCCTCACCGCGTGGCGCTCCACGAGCAGCCGGGTCTCCACGACGTCCGCGATCTCCTGGGCGGAGACCGGCAGCACCAGGGCGCCCTTCTTCGGGTAGAGCTTCAGCAGGCCCTCGGCCTCCAGGCGCAGCAGGGCCTCGCGGACGGGGGTGCGGGAGACGCCCACCGCCTCCGCCAGTTCGCCCTCGCTGAGCAGGGTGCCGCCCTCGTAGCGGCGGTCGAGGACCGCCTGTTTGACGTGCGTGTAGACCCGCTCTGCGGCGGGCGGCTGCTTGACGGCCGGCCCGGCGGTGCTGCCGGCGGTCGCGACGGGGCTTCGGGTCATGATGAGCACAGCATAGATACAAGACGTATGCGCCGGCAGTCCGCGTCCGGCATACGGACTGGTACGTGGGTCGCCGGTGCGGGCCGTGGACGGTCAGGAACCGGGCGGTCCGGAGCCCGCCCCCGGGTCCGTGCCGGCGGAGCCGCCGCTGCGCAGCCGCGCGACGTAGGCGGCGGCCTGGGTGCGCCGCTGCATCCCGAGCTTGGCGAGCAGGGAGGAGACGTAGTTCTTGACCGTCTTCTCCGCCAGGTGGAGCCGGTCGCCGATCTGCCGGTTGGTGAGGCCCTCGCCGATCAGGTCGAGGATCCGCTTCTCCTGGTCGGTCAGGTCGGCGAGGCGGTCCTCCTGGCGGCCCCCGCCGCCGCGCAGCCGCTCCAGGACGCGCGCGGTGGCGACCGGGTCCAGCAGCGACCGGCCCCTGGCGACGTCCCGGACGGCGCCGACCAGGTCGCTGGCCCGGATGTCCTTCAGCACGTAGCCCGACGCGCCCGCCATGATCGCGTCGAAGAGGGCCTCGTCGTCCGCGTAGGAGGTGAGCATCAGGCACGCGATCCCGGGCTGGGAGGAACGGATCTCCCGGCACACCTCGACCCCGCTGCCGTCCGGCAGCCGTACGTCCAGCACCGCCACGTCGGGACGCACGGCCGGGATCCGGGCCAGTGCCTCGGCGGCCGTACCGGCCTCGCCGACGACCTCGATCCCGTCCTCGGCGGCGAGGAGCTCGTGCACCCCCCGCCGGACGACTTCGTGGTCGTCCAGTAGGAAAACCGTGATACCCGACTTTTCGGTCACAAGTTCAGCGTTGCACACGCGACCCGCGCCGACCTCTTACGAAGAATCGATCCTCGGGATACCGTGCCGTTGTCCCGGTGGCCTGCGAGAACGCCCATTTACTAGGAAATCCAAACAAAACCGCAGGTAGAACACCCTTCGCGCGAAAGCGGAAGGTGTGGGTAACGTTCACTTCGCAGGGCCTCCTGCCGGGTCGACCAACACTCCCGGCTCGGCCGTGCCGCACACACCCCGTGCGCCGCGACGAGTCGGGCAGGAGCCGCACTGGCCGCCGGCGGATCCCGGGGGCCGGACAGACGGAGGAGCAAGCGTGAGCGTGAAAAGCACTGCCGCGAAGCCCCGTACGCCCCGTACGGGCACGCGCGGTGGAGCGAAGCGCCGTGAGGGCGAGCCGGAGCTGGTACAGCTCCTGACCCCCGAGGGCGAGCGCGTCCAGCACAGTGAGTACTCCATCGACCTGAGCCCCGAAGAGCTGCGCGGTCTGTACCGGGACATGGTCCTGACCCGCCGGTTCGACGCGGAGGCCACCTCCCTGCAGCGGCAGGGCGAGCTGGGTCTGTGGGCGTCGCTGCTGGGCCAGGAGGCCGCACAGATCGGCTCGGGACGGGCCACCAGGGCGGACGACTACGTCTTCCCCACCTACCGCGAGCACGGCGTCGCCTGGTGCCGCGGGGTGGACCCGGTCAACCTGCTGGGCATGTTCCGCGGGGTGAACCACGGCGGCTGGGACCCGAACGAGAACAACTTCCAGCTGTACACGATCGTGATCGGCTCCCAGACGCTGCACGCGACCGGCTACGCGATGGGCATCACCAAGGACGGCGCCGACTCCGCCGTCATCGCCTACTTCGGCGACGGTGCCTCCAGCCAGGGCGACGTCGCGGAGGCCTTCACCTTCGCCGCCGTCTACAACGCTCCCGTGGTCTTCTTCTGCCAGAACAACCAGTGGGCCATCTCCGAGCCCACCGAGAAGCAGAGCCGCGTCCCGATCTACCAGCGTGCCGCCGGCTTCGGCTTCCCCGGCGTACGGGTCGACGGCAACGACGTCCTCGCGGTCCTCGCGGTCACCCGCGCCGCCCTGGAGCACGCCCGCTCCGGCCAGGGCCCGATGCTCGTCGAGGCCTTCACCTACCGGATGGGCGCCCACACCACCTCCGACGACCCCACCCGCTACCGCCTCGACGAGGAGCGCGAGCAGTGGGAGCACAAGGACCCGATCCTGCGGCTGCGCAGCTACCTGGAGAAGGACGGCATCGCCGACGAGGCCTTCTTCGCCGGCGTCGAGGCGGAGAGCGAGGCGCTCGGCAAGCGGGTCCGCGAGGCCGTGCGCGCCATGCCCGACCCCGACCCCATGTCGATCTTCGAGAACATCTACGCCGACGGGCACGCCCTCGTCGACGAGGAGCGCGCCCAGTTCGCCGAGTACCAGGCGTCGTTCGCGGACAGCACGGAGGGTCACTGACCATGGCAACGATGACCATCGCCAAGGCCCTCAACGAGGCGCTGCGCAGGTCCCTGGAGACCGACCCCAAGGTCGTCCTCATGGGTGAGGACATCGGCAAGCTCGGCGGCGTCTTCCGGATCACCGACGGCCTGCAGAAGGACTTCGGCGAGCAGCGCGTGATCGACACCCCGCTCGCGGAGTCCGGCATCGTCGGCACCGCGATCGGCCTGGCCCTGCGCGGCTACCGCCCCGTGGTGGAGATCCAGTTCGACGGCTTCGTCTTCCCCGCGTACGACCAGATCGTCACCCAGCTCGCCAAGATGCACGCGCGCGCCCTGGGCAAGATCAAGCTCCCGGTCGTCATCCGCATCCCCTACGGCGGCGGCATCGGCGCGGTGGAGCACCACAGCGAGTCGCCCGAGGCGTACTTCGCGCACACCGCCGGACTCAAGGTCGTCTCCCCGTCGACCCCGCAGGACGCCTACTGGATGCTGCAGCAGGCGATCGACTCCGACGACCCGGTGATCTTCTTCGAGCCCAAGCGCCGCTACTGGGACAAGGGCGAGGTCGACACCGACGGCATCCCCGCCCCGCTGCACAAGGCCCGTACGCTCCTCGAGGGCACCGACCTCACCCTGGCCGCGTACGGCCCGATGGTGAAGGTCTGCCTGGAGGCGGCCGCCGCGGCCGCCGAGGAGGGCCGTAGCCTGGAGGTCGTGGACCTGCGGTCGCTGTCCCCGCTGGACTTCGACGCCGTCCAGGCCTCGGTGGAGAAGACCCGCCGCCTGGTCGTCGTGCACGAGGCGCCGGTGCAGCTGGGCATGGGCGCGGAGATCGCGGCCCGCATCACCGAGCGCTGCTTCTACCACCTCGAGGCCCCGGTGCTGCGGGTCGGCGGTTTCCACGCCCCGTACCCGCCGGCCCGGGTGGAGGAGGAGTACCTGCCCGGCCTGGACCGGGTACTGGACGCCGTCGACCGCTCGCTGGCGTTCTGAGGAGAGGGTTGTGACGACAGTGGCAGCACCGCAGCGCTTCCGTGAGTTCAAGATGCCGGACGTCGGCGAGGGACTCACCGAGGCCGAGATCCTCAAGTGGTACGTCAAGCCGGGCGACACCGTCACCGACGGCCAGGTCGTCTGCGAGGTGGAGACCGCCAAGGCCGCGGTCGAGCTCCCGATCCCGTTCGACGGGGTGGTGCACGAACTGCGCTTCCCCGAGGGCGAGACCGTGGACGTCGGCACCGTGATCATCGCCGTCGACACCGGTGCGGGCGACGTGGGCGAGGCGGCCGCCGCGGCCGCCCCGGAGCCGGCCGCCGCGCCGGCCCCCGCCGCGGAACCGGAGCAGAAGCGGCAGCCCGTGCTGGTCGGCTACGGCGTCGCCGTCTCGTCGACCAAGCGCCGCGCACGCAAGACGCCCGCCGTCCCGGCCCAGTCCGGCGCGCAGCAGGCCGTCCAGGGCGAGCTGAACGGCCGCGCCCCGGCGCCGGCCGCCGCCCCGGCTCCGGTGGCCCCCGCCGGGTTCGCGCCCGCCGAGGTGCGACCGCTGGCCAAGCCGCCGGTGCGCAAGCTCGCCAAGGACCTGGGCGTGGACCTGGCCGTGGTCACCCCGACCGGGCCGCAGGGCACGATCACCCGCGAGGACGTCCAGAAGGCGGCGGCACCCGCCGCCGCGCCGGCCGCCCCCGCGCAGGTGCCGGCCGCCGCGCAGGCGGTACCGGCTCCGACCACCACGGTCCCCGCCGGTGCGCTGGAGACCCGCGTCCCGATCAAGGGCGTCCGCAAGGCCACGGCCGCGGCCATGGTCGCCAGCGCCTTCACCGCGCCGCACGTGACCGAGTTCGTCACCTTCGACATCACCCGGACCATGCGGCTCGTCCAGGAGCTGAAGACCGACCCGGCCTTCGCCGGGCTCAAGGTCAGTCCGCTGCTGCTGGTCGCCAAGGCCCTGCTGGTCGCGATCCGCCGCAACCCGGAGATCAACGCCGCCTGGGACGAGGCCAACCAGGAGATCGTCCACAAGGGCTACGTCAACCTGGGCATCGCGGCCGCGACTCCGCGCGGCCTGATCGTCCCGAACATCAAGGACGCCCAGGCCAAGACCCTGCCCGAACTGGCGTCCGCCCTCGGTGAGCTGGTCGCCACGGCCCGTGAGGGCAAGACCTCGCCGGCCGACATGCAGGGCGGCACGATCACCATCACCAACGTCGGCGTCTTCGGCGTCGACACCGGCACGCCCATCCTCAACCCCGGGGAGTCCGCGATCCTCGCCTTCGGCGCGGTCAAGGACCTCCCCTGGGTCCACAAGGGCAAGGTCAAGCCCCGCCAGGTCACCACGCTCGCGCTCTCCTTCGACCACCGCCTGGTCGACGGCGAGCTCGGCTCCAAGTTCCTCGCCGACGTCGCGGCGGTCCTGGAGTACCCCAAGCGCCTGATCACCTGGGCCTGAGCCGCCCGCGCACGACAACGGGAAGGGTCCGGACATTTGTGCGTCCGGGCCCTTCCCGCGCGTGTCGCCCCCACCCGGGCGGCGATCTGTGACGTCATACGGCCATGGCGGTATCCATCTCCGTGGTCCTGCTCCTGATCGTGATCACGCTCATCCTGCTCCGGGCGAAGTCGCTGAAGGTCTCCCACGCGATCCTGTGCGTCCTCCTCGGCTTCTGCCTCGCCAGTTCCAGCCTCGCCCCCACCATCCACTCCGGCCTGGTCGCCACCACTGACGCCGTGAGCGACCTGCGCCCCTGAGCCCGTCCTCGCCGTGATCGGGCGCGGCGCGCGGATGGCACCCTTGAAGCATGAACGATTCCGCCGCCGCGTCCTCCCCCAAGCCCCGCCGTGCCCGTGTCCGCGCCCCCGAGCTGGTCGGCAAGGGCGGGTGGATCAACACCGGCGGCACGCAGCTGGACCTCTCCGACCTGCGCGGATCCATCGTGATCCTCGATTTCTGGACCTTCTGCTGCATCAACTGCCTGCACGTCCTCGACGAGCTGCGCGAGCTGGAGGAGAAGCACCGCGACACCGTGGTGATCGTCGGCGTCCACTCGCCGAAGTTCGTGCACGAGGCCGAGCACCAATCGGTCGTGGACGCCGTGGAGCGCTACGGGGTGCACCACCCGGTGCTGGACGATCCGGAGCTGGCCACCTGGAAGCAGTACGCCGTGCGGGCGTGGCCGACGCTGACCGTGATCGACCCGGAGGGCTACGTCGTGGCCCAGCACTCCGGGGAGGGGCACGCGCACGCGCTGGAGGCGCTGGTCACCGAGCTGGAGGCGGAGCACGCGGCGAAGGGGACGCTGCGCCGCGGGGACGGGCCGTACGTGCCGCCGGAGCCGGTGGCGACGGACCTGCGGTTCCCGGGCAAGGCGCTGCGGCTGCCGTCGGGGAACCTGCTGGTCTCGGACTCGACCCGGCACCAGCTGGTGGAGATGGAGCCGGACGGGGAGACCGTCGTGCGGCGGATCGGCGGTCCGGGGGACTTCAACGAGCCGCAGGGGCTGGCGCTGCTGCCGGACGGCACCGTGGTCGTCGCGGACACCGTGCACCACCGGCTGCGGACGTTCGACCCGGCGAGCGGGGCCCTGGAGACGGTGGCCGGCACCGGGAAGCAGTGGTGGCAGGGGTCGGCGACATCGGGCCCGGCGCTCGGGACCGACCTGTCGTCGCCGTGGGACGTGGCGTGGTGGGACGGCAGGGTGTGGATCGCCATGGCGGGCGTCCACCAGTTGTGGACGTACGACCCGGCGGACGGGACGGTCGCCGTGGCGGCCGGGACGACGAACGAGGGGCTGGTCGACGGGCCGGCGGAGGAGGCGTGGTTCGCCCAGCCGTCGGGCCTGGCGGCGGCGGGCGACCGGCTGTGGGTCGCGGACTCCGAGACCAGCGCGCTGCGCTGGGTGGAGCGGGCCGCGGACGGCCGGGGGTACGTGGTGCGCACCGCCGTCGGCACGGGGCTGTTCGACTTCGGCCACCGCGACGGTGCCGCGGATCAGGCGCTGCTGCAGCATCCGCTGGGGGTGACCGGGCTGCCGGACGGGTCGGTCGCGGTCAGCGACACGTACAACCACGCGCTGCGCCGCTTCGACCCGGCGACGGGTGAGGTCGGCACGCTCGCCACCGACCTGCGGGAGCCGTCGGGCGCGGTGCTGGACGGCGGGGAGATCGTGGTGGTGGAGTCCGCCGCTCACCGGCTGACGCGGCTGCGCCTGCCGGAGGAGGCGGTGCGGGTCGAGGGTGCGGCGCATCGTACGCAGCGGCCCGCGACGGACGTGGCGCCGGGGCCGCTGCGGCTGGACGTGGTGTTCTCCGCCCCGGCCGGCCAGAAGCTCGACGAGCGCTACGGCCCGTCGACGCGGCTGCTGGTCGGTGCGACGCCGCCGGAACTGCTGCTGGAGGGGGCCGGCAAGGGCACGGACCTCTTCCGCGACGTCGTCCTGAACGGGGACGTCGGTGAGGGGGTGCTCCACGTGTCGGCGATGGCCGCGTCGTGCGACGACGACCCGGACAACGAGTTCCCGGCCTGCCATGTGCACCAGCAGGACTGGGGTGTCCCCGTACGGCTGACGGCCGAGGGGGACACCCGGCTGGCCCTGGTGCTCGCCGGGATGGACGCCTGACGCCCCCGTGGTCCGTCACACGTGCGGGTAGTTGCGCGCGCGTTCGTCCATCACCGGCATCGGCTCCACGACCCGGCGCTTCTTGAAGATGCTGATGTACGCGGCCAGGCCGATGACGCCGACCGCCATCATGATCAGACCGACCAGGTCGAGGTTGACCCCGGCCATGTGCCAGTCGGTCGCGAAGGTGAGGATGGCCCCCACCGCGATCAGGCCGATGCAACCGCCGATGCCCATGATGTCCGCCTCCGAACGGGGTTGGGTCTACGGACTCGTAGAACCCGTGTACCCGGGGGCGGGCATCTCATGACCGTCGGATGCCGGTGAAGTCCGCTGTCGGGGGGCGGACTTCGCCGGCGGGCCCGCGGTTCAGCCCTCCAGGAACGCCTTCAGGGCACTGGCCAGCAGGAACGGGTCGTCGGCTCCGCACAGTTCGCGCGCGGAGTGCATCGAGAGGATCGGTACGCCGACGTCCACGGTCGTGATGCCGTGCCGGGCGGCGGTGATGGGGCCGATGGTGGTGCCGCAGGGCATGGCGTTGTTGGAGACGAAGGACTGCCAGGGCACGCCGGCCCGCTCGCAGGCGGCGGCGAAGATGCCGCGGCCGGTGCCGTCGGTGGCGTAGCGCTGGCTGACGTTGACCTTGAGGATCGGGCCGCCGTTGGGCATCGGGCGGTGCGTCGGGTCGTGCTTCTCCGCGTAGTTGGGGTGCACGGCGTGGCCGGTGTCGGCGGAGGCGCACACGGTGCCGGCGAAGGCGCGGGCGCGGTCCTCGTAACTGCCGCCGCGCGCGAAGACGGAGCGCTCCAGGACGTTGCCGAGCAGCGGGCCGAGGGCGCCGGTGTCGGACTCGCTGCCGGTCTCCTCGTGGTCGAACGCGGCCAGTACGGGGATGTACGGCAGGTCGGCCCCGGCGACGGCGGCCAGGGCGGCGGTGCCGGCGTGCACGGACAGCAGGTTGTCGAGCCGGCCCGCGGCGAGGAACTCGCGGTCGCGGCCGAGGTAGGCGGGCGGCTGGACGTCGTGGGTCATCAGGTCCCAGCCGACGACGTCGGCGGCGGCCACGCCGCTCTCCTCCGCGAGGAACGCGATCAGGGCGCCCTCCTCGACGTCGCCGAGGCCCCAGACGGGCTGCATGTGGCGCTGCTTGTCGAGCTTGAGGCCGTTGTCGTTGACGCCGCGGTCGAGGTGGACGGCGAGCTGCGGCACCCGCAGCAGCGGCCGGTCGACGTGGACCAGCGCCGTCGTGCCGTCGCGCAGCACCAGGCGGCCGGACAGCCCCAGGTCGCGGTCGAGCCAGGTGTTGAGGAGGGCGCCGCCGTAGATCTCGACGGCGATCTGGCGCCACCCGAAGGAGCCCGAGTCGGGACGCGGCTTGACGCGCAGGTTGGTGGAGTCGGTGTGCGCGCCGACGACCCGGAAGGGGGTGGCGGGTCCGGCACCCTCGGGCACGTACCAGGCGATGATCGCGCCGCCCCGCAGCACGTACCTGCCGCCCGCCTCGGCGCCCCACGCCTCGGTCTCCGCCACCTGCTGGAATCCCGCCTTCTCCAGGCGCTCGGCCGCGCTCGCGACCGCGTGGTACTGCGAGGGGCTGGCGGTGATGAAGGCTGCGAGGTCGTCGGTGTGGCCGCGGCCGAAGTGGGGCTGAGGGTTCATGCTTCAAGGATAAGGACGCGCGACGGCCCGCTCCTCGCGGGAGGAGCGGGCCGTCGTTGCCCTACCGGTTCCGGCCGGAACCGGTCAGGACCGGGTCAGAACGCCTCTTCCGGAAGGTCCATGACGTCGAGCGTGACGCCGTCGGCGACGGACCGTGCGACGGAGACCTGGGGCAGGACCTCGGCGGCGAAGTGCTTCGCGGCGGCGATCTTGCCGGTGTAGAAGGCGGTGTCCTTCGCGGAGGCGCCGGCGGCCAGCTTCGCGGCGGCGACGGCGGCACCCTTGAGCAGCAGGTAGCCGACGACGACGTCGCCGGAGGCGAGCAGCAGGCGGGTGGTGTTCAGCCCCACCTTGTAGATGTTCTTGACGTCCTGCTCGGTGGCGGCGAGGTCGGTCAGCATCTTGCCGACGATGGCCTCGAGGTCCACGGCGGCCTTGGCGAGCTGCTCGCGGGCGCCGGAGAGCTCCTCGCCGCCGGTGGCCTCGGCGAGGAACGTCTTGATCTCCTCGGAGAGGGCGGTGAGCGCGGTGCCCTGGTTGCGGACGATCTTCCGGAAGAAGTAGTCCTGGCCCTGGATCGCGGTGGTGCCCTCGTAGAGGGTGTCGATCTTGGCGTCGCGGATGTACTGCTCGATCGGGTACTCCTGCAGGAAGCCGGAGCCGCCGAAGATCTGCAGGGACTGGGCGAGCTGCTCGTAGCCCTTCTCGGAGCCGTAGCCCTTGACGATCGGCAGGAGCAGGTCGTTGAGCGCCTCGAGGGCCTTGGCCTCCTCGCCGGCCGCCTCGGCGGCGGCGATCGCGTCCTGGACGGAGGCGGTGTAGAGGACCAGGGCGCGCATGCCCTCGGCGTAGGCCTTCTGCGTCAGCAGGGAGCGGCGCACGTCCGGGTGGTGGGTGATGGTGACCTTGGGCGCGGACTTGTCCATGAACTGCGCGAGGTCCGGGCCCTGCACGCGCTCCTTGGCGTACTCCAGCGCGTTGAGGTAGCCGGTCGAGAGGGTGGAGATCGCCTTCGTGCCGACCATCATGCGGGCGAACTCGATGATGCGGAACATCTGGCGGATGCCGTCGTGCTTGTCGCCGATGAGCCAGCCCTTGGCGGGGTGCTTGTCGCCGAAGGTCATCTCGCAGGTGTTGGAGGCCTTCAGGCCCATCTTGTGCTCGACGTTCGTGGCGTAGACGCCGTTGCGCTCGCCCAGCTCGCCGGTCTCGAAGTCGAAGAGGTACTTGGGGACGAGGAAGAGCGACAGGCCCTTGGTGCCGGGGCCGGCACCCTCGGGGCGGGCGAGGACGTAGTGGAGGATGTTCTCCTCCATGTCGTGCTCGCCGGAGGTGATGAAGCGCTTCACGCCCTCGATGTGCCAGGAGCCGTCCTCCTGCTCGACGGCCTTGGTGCGGCCGGCGCCCACGTCCGAGCCGGCGTCCGGCTCGGTGAGGACCATGGTGGAGCCCCAGGTCTTCTCGACCGCGATCGCGGCGATCTTCTGCTGGACCTCGTTGCCCTCCTCGAAGAGGATGCGGGCGAAGGCCGGGCCGGAGGAGTACATCCACAGGGCGGGGTTCGAGCCGAGGATCAGTTCCGCGTACGACCAGATCAGGGACGGCGGGGCGACGGTGCCGCCGATGCCCTCGGGCAGGCCGAGGCGCCAGTACTCGGAGGCCATGAAGGCCTTGTAGCTCTTCTTGAAGGAGTCCGGCACCGGGGCGGTGTTGGTCGCCGGGTCGAAGACCGGCGGGTTGCGGTCGCCGTCCGCGAAGGATTCGGCGAGCTCGTTCTCCGCGAGGCGTGCGACCTCGGACAGGATGTCCTTGGCGGTCTCGACGTCCATCTCGGCGAACGGGCCGGTCCCGTACGACTTGTCGCGTCCGAGGACCTCGAAGAGGTTGAACTCGATGTCGCGAAGGTTTGACTTGTAGTGGCCCATGGCGACGGCTCCGTCGGGGTCGGTCGGACGGCGGGAAGGGTGCCAGTCCTCGCAGCTTTATCACTTACCGATCGGTAATGATGCTACCCGTCGGTAATAAAAACAACCCCTACCCGCCCGGATGTGACGGAGGACCTTCGACTTCTGGAGGAACCTCCGGCTCCAGGTGCCGCAGTTCGTCCAGGGCCCCGAAGGCGGCGGCCGCGATCGGCACCGCCAGCAGCATCCCGAGGATGCCCGCCAGGCTCGCCCCCGCGGTGATCGCCAGCAGCACCAGCGCGGGGTGCATGTGCACGGTGCGGCTCTGCACGATCGGCTGCAGCACGTGCCCCTCCAGCACCTGCACGGCCAGCACCACCCCCAGGGCCCACAGGCCGATCACCCACCCCCGGTCCGCGAGTGCGACGAGCACCGCCACCGCGCCGGAGATGAACGCTCCGAGGTACGGGACGTAGGCGCCGATGAAGACCAGCGCGGCAAGGCCCGCCGCCCCCGGCACCCGCAGGACCAGCAGGCCGATGCCGATCAGCACGGCGTCGATCAGCGCGATCACGGTCGTGCCCCGCATGAAGCCCTGGACGGCGGCGAAGGCGCGGTGGGCGATCCGCTCCAGCAGGGGACCGGTGCCGTTCGGGGCGGCCCCGCGCAGCAGCGCGGGGAAGCGGGCGCCGTCGCGCAGGAAGAAGAAGGTCAGCAGCAGCGCCAGCACGGCGGTGGCGATGAGCTGCCCCACGACGCTGATCCCGGACACCACCCCGGAGGCGGCGCGGGCGCCGTACTTGGTGGCGAAGGACTTGAGGCTGTCGATGGTGTCGTTCAGCGAGGTCCCCGACGCGCCCAGGCGCGGCAGCAGTTTCCGGGCCGCTTCCTTGAGCGAGGCCACGATCTCGTCCCCGGTCTCCAGCAGGCTGTGGACGACCAGGAACCCCACACCCGCGACGAAGACCACCAGTGCCACGCAGGTCAGCGCCGCGGCCGCCGACCGCTGCACCTTGACGGCCCGCATCCGCCGGTAGAGGGGGCCGAGCAGGGCGCTGCCCAGCAGGGCCAGCAGGACGGGTGTGACCACGGCTGCGAAGGTGACGACGAGCCAGACCCCCAGCGCGCCCACGCCCGCCACCAGCAGCACGACGGCGCACCACGCGGCCGTCCGTCGCGCGGAGGCCGGCAGAAGGGGCGCGTCCACCCGCCCAGCGGATCACGGGAGCCCCGCTGTCCGCATGCCGGAAAAGGCGAACGGGTGGCCCTTCACCGTCGGATACGATATTGACGGTCCGTAGAGGAATTCCTCACCCACAGTAGCGACTTGGGAGCAGCCGGCAATGGCTCGACACCTCATCACCAGCGCCCTTCCGTACATCAACGGGATCAAGCACCTGGGCAACATGGTGGGGTCCATGCTCCCGGCCGACGTCTACTCCCGGTACCTGCGCCAGCGCGGCCAGGAGGTCCTCTACATCTGCGCCACCGACGAGCACGGCACCCCGGCCGAGCTCGCCGCCCAGGAGGCCGGGCTCCCGGTCGCCGAGTTCTGCGCCCAGCAGCACGACGCGCAGAAGGCGGTCTACGACGGCTTCGCGCTCTCCTTCGACTACTTCGGCCGCAGCTCCTCGCCGCAGAACGTGGAGATCACCCAGGCCATCGCGCGCGAGCTGAAGCAGAACGGCTTCATCGAGGAGCGCGCCATCCGCCAGGTCTACTCCCTGGACGACGAGCGCTTCCTGCCCGACCGCTACATCGTCGGCACCTGCCCGCACTGCGGCTACGACAAGGCCCGCGGCGACCAGTGCGAGAACTGCACCCGCGTGCTGGACCCGACCGACCTGATCGACCCGCGCTCCGCGATCAGCGGCAGCAGCCGGCTCGAGGTCCGCGAGACCAAGCACCTCTTCCTGCTCCAGTCCAAGCTCTCCCACGAGGTCGAGGCCTGGGTCGACGAGCACGGCAAGGACTGGCCGACGCTCGCCTCCTCCATCGCCCGCAAGTGGCTGACCGAGGGCCTGCAGGACCGCGCCATCACCCGCGACCTCGACTGGGGCGTGCCGGTGCCGGCCGACACCTGGCCGGACCTGGCGGCCGAGGGCAAGGTCTTCTACGTCTGGTTCGACGCGCCGATCGAGTACATCGGCGCCACCAAGGAGTGGTCGGACGCCGCGCCCGAGGGCGAGACCCGCGACTGGCGCTCCTGGTGGTACGACGTCGACACCGACGTCCGCTACACCGAGTTCATGGCCAAGGACAACGTCCCCTTCCACACCGTGATGTTCCCGGCCACCCTGCTGGGCACCCGCGACAAGTGGAAGAAGGTCGACTTCGTCAAGGCCTTCAACTGGCTGAACTACTACGGCGGCAAGTTCTCCACCTCGCAGCGGCGCGGCATCTTCACCGACGCCGCTCTGGAGATCCTGCCCGCCGACTACTGGCGCTACTTCCTGATCGCCAACGCGCCCGAGTCCGACGACACCTCCTTCACCTGGGAGCACTTCGCGGCCTCGGTCAACAAGGACCTCGCCGACACCCTCGGCAACTTCGTCAACCGCGTGCTGTCCTTCTCCCGCAAGCGCTTCGGCGACGAGGTGCCCGCGGGCAAGGAGGCCGGAGAGGCCGAGCGGCGCCTGGGCGAGCAGATCGCCGAGCTCCTCGCGGAGTACGAGCGGCACATGGAGGACCTGCAGTTCCGCAAGGCCGCGCAGGCGCTGCGCGCCCTGTGGAGCGCCGGCAACTCCTACCTGGAGGAGAAGGCCCCCTGGCTGGAGATCAAGACGGACGCCGACGGCGCCGCCCTGACCCTGCGCACCGCCATGAACCTGATCCACCTCTACGCGGTCGTCTCCGAGCCCTTCATCCCGGCCACGGCCGCCGCCATGCGCGGCGCCTTCGCCCTGACGGACGACACCGCGGTCTGGGTCACCCCCGAGGAGGCCCGCGCCCTGGCCGCCGTCCCCGCCGGGACGGCCTTCACCGTCCCGCCGGTGCTCTTCGCGAAGATCACCGAGGAGGACCTGGAGTCCTACCGCGAGCGCTTCGGCGGGGAGCCGGAGGCCGCCTGATGCCTGCCACGGCCAGGGACAGGTCCCCGCTGGTGCTCATCCTGGCGGTGGGCCTGACCCTGGTGCTGGTGGTGGCCGGGGTGATCCTCGCGGTCTCGCTGACCGGCTCGGGCGACCGCCGCTCCGGCGCCGCCCCGGGCGCGGACGGCGCCTGCCGCGGCAGCAACGTCACCCTGGAGAAGGCCGCCGGGCGCTTCGGCCTGCGGCTGCCGGACGACCCGCAGGACGTGCACTACCTCGCCCAGGGCGGCGGGCTGTCGGGTCAGCACGACCTCCAACTGCGCTTCCGCACCACGGCCGCCGGCCTGAAGCAGTTCCTCGCCGCCTCCGGTTTCGGTGCGCTCGGCCCCGACGTCCAGGCCCTGCGCGTGGGCGAGCCCCCCGCCGACCCCTGCCGCCGCGCCGCCGGCGGCCTCGCGCACGCCCGCTACGCCGGCGACCACGTGCCCGCCGGCGCGGGCCACGGCGCCTACAGCCGCGGGGTCGCCGTCGACGACAGCGACCCCGCGCGCCCGGTGGTCGCCCTCGTCGCCCTGGACGGCTGAGCGACGGGCCCGTCGCCTCCGCCCGCCTGCATGCAGATGTGCATGCAGGGTGCGACACTGTCCGTATGGTTGCTCTCCAGATCCGCGACGTGCCCGAGGAACTGCGCGACCGCCTCGCGGCCATAGCCGAGGAACGCGGTCAGTCGCTTCAGGCGTATCTGTTCGACCTCGTGAGCGACGAGGTGCGGCGCAGGGACAACCTGGCCGTCATCGAACGGTTCTCGAAGTCCGCGTACGGCACCCGGCTCTCCGAAGGCGACGTCACGGACACGCTGCGTGCGGCGCGGGCCGAGCGGGACGCGGAACTCGGTGTGCCGGGAAGCGATCGGTGATCGTCGTCGACGCGTCCGTCTTCGCCTTCTCGCTCCTGGACGAAGGCACGACCGGCGAGCGTTGCCGAAGCGCCCTGGCCGCGGACGACCGCTGGATCGCGCCGCAGCACTGGACGATCGAGGTCATGTCCGTGATCCGTGGCAATCTGCTCGGTGGCAAGATCACTGCCGGCCATGCCGCGGACGCGGTGGAGGCGCTCCGCGAGCTCGACCCCGTAGTCCCGATGACCCGCGTTCTGCTGCCCCGTGTCTGGGAACTCCGGGGCAATCTCACCGCCTACGACGCGGCGTACGTGGCTGCCGCGGAGGCGTACGGCTGCCCGCTCCTCACCACCGACGGACGGATGGCCCGCGCTTGCGGCATTCGCTGCCCGGTCGAGGTCGTCGGCTGACGGCGGGATCGCACGGTTCGGGACCCGGGCGGACGCCGAGGGGCCCGGAACCATGCGGTTCCGGGCCCCTCGGCGTCACGGTGTGGTGCGGGCCGTCAGGCCTTCTTCTCCGGGGGGAGCCGCAGCGCGAGGTGCAGCTCCTTCAGCCGCGCCTCGTCGACCGTGCTCGGCGCGCCCATGAGGAGGTCCTGGGCGTTCTGGTTGAGCGGGAAGGCGATGGTCTCGCGGATGTTGGGCTCGTCCGCGAGGAGCATGACCATGCGGTCGACACCCGGGGCGATGCCGCCGTGCGGCGGGGCGCCGAAGTGGAAGGCGCGGAGCATGCCGCCGAACTCGTGCTCGACGGTGTCCCGGTCGTAGCCGGCGATCTCGAAGGCCTTGTACATGATCGCGGGCTCGTGGTTCCGGATGGCGCCGGAGGACAGCTCGACGCCGTTGCAGACGATGTCGTACTGCCAGGCGAGGATGTCCAGCGGGTCCTTGGTCTCCAGCGCCTCCAGGCCGCCCTGCGGCATGGAGAACGGGTTGTGGGAGAACTCGACCTGTCCGGTGTCCTCGTTCTTCTCGAACATCGGGAAGTCGACGATCCAGCAGAAGCGGAAGACGTCCTCCTCGAACTGCCCGGCCCGCTTCGCGGCCTCGACCCGGACGGCGCCCATGATCTTGGAGACCTCGTCGAACTCGCCCGCGCCGAAGAAGATCGCGTGGCCGGGCTTGGCGTCGACGGCGGAGAGCAGCGCCTTGACGTCGTCCTCGGTGAGGAACTTGGCGATCGGGCCGGTGAGGGTGAGGTCGTCGCCGACCCGGACCCAGGCCAGGCCCTTGGCGCCCTGCTCGACGGCGTAGTCGCCGAGGTTGTCGAAGAACTTGCGCGGCTGCTCGGCGGTGTCCGGCACCGGCAGGGCGCGGACGTGCTTGCCGGCGAAGGCCTTGAAGCCGGAGTCGGCGAAGACCGACGAGACGTCCACCAGCTCCAGGCGGGCGCGCAGGTCGGGCTTGTCGTTGCCGTACCTGACCATCGACTCGCGGAACGGGATCCGCGGGAACGGCGAGGTCACGTGGCGGCCGCCGCCGAACTCCTCGAAGAGGTCGGTCATGACCTTCTCGATGACCCCGAAGACGTCCTCCTGCTCGACGAAGCTCATCTCGACGTCGAGCTGGTAGAACTCGCCGGGCGAGCGGTCGGCGCGGCTGTCCTCGTCGCGGAAGCAGGGCGCGATCTGGAAGTAGCGGTCGAAGCCCGCGATCATCAGCAGCTGCTTGAACTGCTGCGGGGCCTGCGGGAGCGCGTAGAACGTGCCGGGGTGCACGCGGGAGGGCACCAGGAAGTCACGCGCGCCCTCGGGCGAGGTGGCGGACAGGATCGGGGTGGCCAGCTCGTTGAAGCCGAGCGCCGTCATCTCGCGGCGCAGGAAGCTGATGACCTGGGTGCGCAGCATGATGTTGCGGTGCATGCGGGCACGGCGCAGGTCGAGGAAGCGGTTGGTGAGCCGCATCTCCTCGTTCGCGTTGTCCTCCGGGAAGACCGGGAACGGCAGCTGGTCGGCGGCGCCGAGCACCTCCAGTTCGGTGACCTCGACCTCGACGGCGCCGGTGGGCAGGTCGGGGTTGACGTTCTCCTCCGAACGGGCGACGACGCGGCCGTCGACGCGGAGCACCGACTCCTTGGACTGGTGGCTCAGGGCCTCGTACGCGGGCGAGCCCGGACGGGCGACGAGCTGGACCACCCCGTAGTGGTCGCGGAGATCGACGAACAGGATGCCGCCCAGATCCCGGCGATTGTGCAGCCAACCACTCAGGCGCACTTCCGCGTCTACGTCGGTGGCGCGCAGCTCACCGCAGGTGTGGGACCGGTACCGATGCATCGTTCATCCAAGTCGTCTGATTTCGGGGATGAGGCCTCCCCAGTCTACGGGGGGACGCGCGCCCGACCCCATTCGGATGAAAGACGCGAAAAACCATAAACTATGCGAATGCGCATCGAGGACGTGCTGGCCTCGCTCGGCACGGGCGTCTGGCGCTGGGACGGCGCCACCGACCTGGTGGAGCTCGACGCCGTGAGCGCCGGGCTGATAGGGCTTCCGCCCCGGCCGCAGAAGGTCCACTCGGGGGTGACCCGGGCCTGTTACCACGCTTCCGACTACGTGGACATGTCGGCGGCGGTCGCCCTCGCGGTGGCCGAGGGCACCTCCTCGGAGTCGCTGCTGCGCGTGGTCCGGGAGGACGGACGGGTCGTCCGCACGGTGCTGATGCGGACCTTCGGGCTCCCCTCCGCGAACGGCCGGCCGGAGGAGATCGTCGGCACGCTGCAGGAGGCGCCCGCGGTGCACGGGATCGCCGGAGCGGGCACCGGCACCCGGTCCGCCACGGTCCCCTCGGCTCCCGCGGACTGGCGTCGGTCCCGCGAGGCCTTCCTGCTGGACGCGGGCCGGGCGCTGGCGGAGGCGGACAGCACCGAGGAGGTGCTCCGCGTGGCCGCCCACCTGTCCATGCCGGGGTTCTCCCCAGACCGCCTCGCCGTCTTCGGCGTCCAGGGCGACCGGCTCCGCGCCATCGGCTTCCACGGGCAGCGGCCGGGCGACGAGGCGCCGTTCCTGGACATGCCGCTCGGCACGGAGTACCCGGCGGCGGTCGTGGTGCGCACCGGCCGGGCGGTGTACCTGCAGAGCCCCCAGGCGTACGAGGAACGCTTCCCGGCGACCTGGCCGCTGGTGCGGGACTTCGGGCGGTCGTCCTGGGCGTACCTGCCGCTGGTCGTCGCGGGCCGCACGATCGGCGCGTGGATGGCGGCCTTCCGGGAACGCGTGGCGTTCACCGCGGACGAGCGGTCGGTGCTGACCACGGTCGCCCGGATGCTCGCCCAGGCGTTGTCCAGGGCGCATCTGCACGAGTCGGAGCGGGAGCTCTCCGACGGGCTGCAGCGGGGGATGCTGCCGGGACGGCGGCCGGACGTCGAGGGGATGACGCTGACCGCCCGGTACGTGCCGACCGGTGGCGGGCTGCAGGTGGGCGGCGACTGGTACGACGTGATCGACCTGCCGTCGGGGCGCACCGCGCTGGTCGTCGGCGACGTGCAGGGCCACGACGTCCGCGCGGCGGGGGTGATGGGGCAACTGCGCATCGCGCTGCGCGCGTACGCCGCCGAGGGGCACCGCCCGGACGCGGTGATGTCCCGGACCTCCCGGTTCCTCGCCGGGCTCACCGAGTGCTCCGCCGAGAGCGACGACCCGCGCTTCGCCACCTGCCTCTACATGGAGGTCGATCCGGTGAACGGCACCCTGGACGTGGTGCGGGCCGGTCACCTGGATCCGGTCGTCCGGCTGGCGGACGGCACGACGATCGTCCGGCGGACGGCCGGCGGCCTACCGCTGGGGATCGCCCCCGACTCGGACTACCCGACCACGCGGCTCGGCCTGGAGCCCGGCGAGACGATGCTGATCTGCACGGACGGCCTGATCGAGACCGGCGGCCACGACCTGGACACCGGGTTCGGCCGACTGCGCTCGGTGCTGGAGGACGCGGAGGACGACGGGCTGGAGGCGCTCGCCGACGCGCTGGTCGAGGCGGTGCACGGTCCGGCCTCGCACCATCTGACCGGCCCGCTCGCCGACCGCCGCGAGGACGACGTCGCGCTGCTGCTCGTGCGCCGGGACCCCGTCGGGACGCGCGACGAGGTCCCGGTGCGGCGCAGTGTGCTCACCGTCGCCCAGACCGACGCCCGGCAGCTGCGGACGGCCCGGGAGGAGGTCCGCGCCCTGCTGCACGACTGGACCTCCGGGGAACAGGTGGACGCGGCCGTGCTGCTGGTGTCGGAGCTGGTCACCAACGTGCTGCTGCACACCGACGACGACGCGGTGCTGGGCGCGCAGCTTCTCGGCGTGCCCGGCGTCCGGCGGCTGCGGGTCGACGTGACCGACCGGAGCGACGACATGCCGCACCGCCGTACCCCGGGGGAGCTGGCGGCCTCCGGACGCGGACTGCTGCTCCTGCAGGAGATGGCGGACGCCTGGGGCGTGAATCCGCTGGGCGACGGCAAGGCGATCTGGTTCGAACTCCACGAGGCTCCCGTGGCGGGCTAGACCTCCTGCCCCGCGTCGCTCCCCCAGCTCCGCTGGGAGGTGCCCCCACGCTGCGTTGTCGAATGGTCCGAGTAGCCCACTACGAGGACGACTCTCCGCCTTGCGATGCACCGCACTGGGGGCACCTCCCAGCGCAAGCCGGGGGAGCCGCGGGGCCCGCCCTCCGGGCGGCCGGAGCTACTTTGACGACACGGCCCCAGCGGCCCGATACGCTGTGTGCCGTGTACGGCTACGACCAGAACGGGATGGCAGGGGCCGCGCCGCCGATGGGCGGGGCGCCGATGGGTGCGAGCTACCCCGAGCCGTCGCCGCCCTCGCTGGCGGACGCGGTCCGCGCCTTCACGACGGGCTCCATGTCGGCCGAGGACTTCCAGGCCGTCTTCGCCACGTCCAAGGTCTACTGCCCGCGCGGTGACAACCCGGGCTTCCTCGCGCTGCACGACACGCAGCAGCCGGTGATCCCGATGTTCTCCTCGCTGAAGCAGCTGCGCCGCTACGCCGGCAAGGAGTCCAAGTACTTCGTGATCACGGGTGCCGAGGTGCTGGACCTGCTGCCGACCGGCTACGGCTTCGTGCTGGACATGGAGGGCGAGCACCGGATGGTGTTCGACGCGAAGGCGGTCGAGCAGATGGTGGAGTTCACCATGCGCCGCATGTACGGCTGATCCGGCCCTCACCGCGCGGAAACCGGACAAAGGCCGGGGATCGGTTGCGGATTGTTCAGCGTTCAACTATGTTGAACATTGAACAATCCGAGGAGGATCTGGCCATGCCCGCAGTGACCGTCGAGAACCCGCTGACCCTGCCGCGCGTCCACGCCCCCGCCGACGCGGTCCAGCGGCGTGCGCTGCAGGTGACCACCGCCCCCAGCGGCTTCGAGGGGGAGGGCTTCCCCGTCCGCCGTGCCTTCGCGGGCATCGACTACAAGAACCTCGACCCGTTCATCATGATGGACCAGATGGGTGAGGTGGAGTACGCGCCCGGAGAGCCCAAGGGCACGCCCTGGCACCCGCACCGCGGCTTCGAGACCGTCACCTACATCATGGACGGCGCCTTCATCCACCAGGACTCGCACGGCGGCGGCGGCACCATCACCGACGGTGACACGCAGTGGATGACGGCCGGCAGCGGCCTGCTCCACATCGAGACCCCGCCCGAGGCGCTGGTCATGAGCGGCGGCCTGTTCCACGGTCTGCAGCTGTGGGTCAACCTGCCCGCCAAGGACAAGATGATCGCGCCCAAGTACCAGGACATCCGCGGCGGCAGCGTCAGGCTGCTGGCCTCCGAGGACGGCGGCGCGCTGATCCGGATCATCGCCGGCGAGATCGACGGGCACCAGGGCCCGGGCGCCACGCACACCCCGATCACCATGCTGCACGTCTCGGTGAACCCGGGCGCCCAGCTCACGCTGCCCTGGCGCGCGGACTTCAACGCCCTGGCGTACGGCCTGTCCGGCCGCGGCACCGCGGGTCCGGAGGGCCGGGCCTTCCGTATGGGGCAGGCGGTGGTCTTCGGGCGCGGCGATTCCCTCACGATCCGCGCCGACGAGACCCAGGAATCGCGCAGCCCCAACTTCGAGGTCGTCCTTCTGGGCGGTCTGCCGATCCGTGAGCCGATGATGCAGTACGGCCCCTTCGTGATGAACACCCACGCGGAACTCGCCCAGGCCTTCGATGACTTCAAGGCCGGCCGGCTCGGCACCGTTCCCGCCGGTCAGGAGTGACGGCGGCGGCTCCGGGTAACCTCCGGCATTAAACGGCCCCGTCCGGGAATCCGATTCCCGGACGGGGCCGTCGCATACGGTGGGAGCAATTCCGTCGGTCGGTTCGTTGGCTCTTCATTGGCCGCTGCATTCACCCTGAGTGACTGCACGTGCACTTGCACGTGCAGATGCACGTGACTTCGTGTCTGGCTATCATCTCCCCTGTCCTGCACGGCACTTACCTGGAGAGAAGCATGCGCCACACGTACAACGGCATGGCCGCGTCCGATCTCCGCGGAGTGGTGTGGCAGAAGAGCCGGCACAGCAATGCGAACGGTCAGTGCGTGGAACTCGCCGCGCTTCCGGGCGGGGACGTGGCCGTGCGCAATTCACGTTTTCCGGACGGACCGGCGCTGATATACACGAAGGACGAGATCGAATCCCTCATCGTGGGGATGAAGAACGGGGAGTTCGATCACTTCGTGGCGAACTGACCGCGGTCGTCCCCGGTGCGGCTCAATGTGACGGGCCGTCGTTCCGGCCGGGCATGCGGAAGAGCGCCCAGACGACCTTCCCGGTGCCGGTCAGGGGATGCCAGCCCCAGGTCTCGCTGAAGGACTCCACCAGATGCAGCCCGCGCCCCGACTCGGCCACGAAGTCCGGGGCCTTGGCGACGGGTCCGTGGTTGCTGGGGTCGCGCACCGCGCAGACTACGCGCGTTGACCATCTGACCAGGCTGAGCCGGACGCACCCGTGGGCCGCGTCCTCGGGCAGTGCGTAGCGCAGGGCGTTGGTCACCAGTTCGGAGGCGACGAGTTCGATGCCGTCCCGGAGTTCCTCGAGGTCCCAGGCGTGCAGTGTCGTCCGCGCGAATCTTCGTGCGTCGCCGACCGCTTCGTAGCGCGGCGGGAGCGGGCAGGAGGTGGCGCTCGACGACGAAAGACGCTCCGGAACCAGCCCGTCCCATAAGGGCTGCACCCCGGCCGAGCTCTCAGTCCACATGCGCACCACCCGGTATCGGCACGTACGTCATCGTCCCGTACGGCCGTGGGCCGATGCAAGGGGCGGATGCACGTGCATTTGCATGACGCGGGACAGGTGGTGCGGAAGTGGCGATCGAGAGTGACCGATCGAGTACTGAACGCAGCACGGAGATGGCAGACTGCTGGATGCCACGGGGAGAAGGTAGGCGCAAATGACCACAGTGCAGTCGGGAAGCGGATCGATGGTGCGCCGCATCCTCCTGGGCTCGCAGCTGCGCAGGCTGCGCGAGGCGCAAGGCATCACCCGTGAGGCCGCCGGCTACTCGATCCGGGCGTCGGAGTCGAAGATCAGCCGCATGGAGCTCGGGCGCGTGAGCTTCAAGGAGCGCGACGTTGCCGACCTGCTCACCCTTTACGGCATCACGGACGACGCCGACCGCACGGCGCTGCTCGGGCTGGTGCGCGAGGCGAACGTCGCCGGCTGGTGGCACGGTTTCGGCGACGTCCTGCCGGCGTGGTTCCAGACGTACGTCGGCCTGGAGGAGTCGGCCTCGGTCATCCGTTCCTTCGAGACGCAGTTCGTGCACGGACTGCTGCAGGCCGACGACTACACCCGCGCCGTCATCGAGCTGGGGCACCCGGACGCCCCCGCCGACGAGGTGGAACGCCGGCTGGACCTGCGGCACAAGCGGCAGAAGCTGCTCACCTCGGAGCTCGCCCCGGAGATCCTGGCCGTGATGGACGAGGCCGTCGTGCTCCGCAGGTTCGGCGGACGGGAGGTGATGCGGGCCCAGCTCGCGCACCTGGTCGAGGTCTCGGAGCAGCCGAACGTGACGGTGCAGCTGCTGCCGCTGGAGTTCACCGGCTACTCCGCGGGCGCCAGCGGGACCTTCACCCAGCTGACCTTCCCGGAGTCCGACGTCCCGGACGTCGTGTACGTGGAGCAGCTCACCGGGGCGATGTACATCGACAAGCGCGAGGAGGTCGAGCAGTACCGCGTCGTCATGACGAAGCTCCGTGCCGACTGCCTCTCCCCGGACGCCACCCGGGACCGGCTGAACGCCATCCTCCGCGACATGTGAAGGCACCCCGGCGGCAACGCCGGGTGCTGCCCGCCACCCCTCCGAACAGGGGTTTTGCAGCTTTTAACAGGTCTCACTCGATCGAGTGAAGTGGACCTTGACGCATCGGTCGGCTGATCGGCCCGGTGATCTCATGCTGCGGTGAGCCCGTACCTGCGTACCCGCACGACCGACGGGTGCGTCGTGGTCGAACTCAGCGGGGAGATCGACATCGTGGCGGCGATGGAGATCACCCCGCTGCTCGACGCCCTGACCCGTGCCCCCGGTCCGGACCTCGTCGTCGACCTCGGGCCCGTGGACTTCATCGACTGTTCCGGACTCGCCGCCCTGTGCCGGGTACGGAGCCGGGTCCACGGCAACGGCGGGCAGGTGCAGTTCGTCTGCGCCCGGCCCCCGACCCTCAAGGTCCTGCGCGCCACCGGGCTGATGAACGCCTTCCGGCCGGTGCCGAGCGTGGGCGAGGCGCTCGCCCGGATCGGGCGGCCGTGACCGCCCCGCCCGTACGGCCGCGGGTCAGTCCGAGCAGACGGCCGACACGAACTCGGCGACCCGTTCCTGCGGCAGGTGACGGGCCACGTCGGCCTCGCTGATCATGCCGATGAGGCGGTGCGCGGGATGGTCGATCACCGGCAGCCGGCGCACCCGGTACTCCTCCATCAGCTCCAGCACCCGGTCGATCTGCTCGTCCCCCTCGATGATCTGCGGGCGGCCCATGGCCAGCTCGCCGCAGGAGACCTCGGCCGGGTCGCGCCCCTCGGCGACGCACTTCAGCACGATGTCCCGGTCGGTGACGATGCCGACCAGCACGTCGTCGTCCCCGCAGATCGGCAGCGCGCCGATGTCCTGCTCACGCATGATCCGGGCCGCGTCGGTGAGGGTCTCCCGTTCCCCGACGCACATGGCGCCGGGATGCATGATGTCCAGTGCGGTGGTCATGACGGCGCCTCCTTGCGGCCGGGACCGTTTTCCTTTGGCTCCATCGTCACCCTGGTGGAGTACTTCCGCGATAGGGAGCACGCTGGTAGGAGACACCGGGACCGCTGGAGGTGTTCCGTCATGCAGACCCTCGTCGGATGGCACATCGAGATGGACTTCCGGGAGGACGGCGCGCGGACGAAGGCCGCCGCGCTGCTCCGCCTCCCGGACGGCACGGAGGTCAGGTCGCACGGTCACGCCAACCGGCATCCCTCCGACCCGGACCAGGAACGGGTCGGCGAGGAACTCGCGGCGGCCAGGGCGCTCAACGACCTCGCGCGTCAGCTCCTCGGCAAGGCGGCGCACGAGATCGAGGAGGTCACGCACGTGCCCGCGCACCCCAGGATCTGACCCCGCCGGGCCCTCACAGCCAGCCGCGGCGTTTGAAGACCAGGTAGAGGCTGACGCAGACCACGCCCATCAGCAGGATCGCGAAGGGGTACCCGAGCAGCCAGTGCAGTTCGGGCATGTGGTCGAAGTTCATGCCGTAGATGGTGCCGACGAGCGTGGGCGCGAAGAGGATGGCGGCCCAGGCGGAGATCTTCTTGATCTCCTCGTTCTGCTCGAAGCCGGCCTCCGCCAGCGCCCGCATCTCGGCGTTCTGCTGCTGCGCGACGAGGGTCGCGTTGAGGGTGAGCAGGTCGCCGAGAGCCTGCCGGAAGCCGTCCACCCGCTCGATGGTGTGCGTGACGTGGTCGGCCACGTCGCGCAGGTAGCGCTGCAGCTCCTCGCCCGTGCCGTACTTCACGAAGCCCGCCTGCAGGCCGTCCAGCATGGGGACGAGCGGGCGGGTGGCGCGCTGGAACTCCAGCACCTCCTGGGAGAGCTCGTAGATCCGGCGGGAGACCTGGGGGTCGCCGCCGAAGACCTGGATCTCGCTCTCCTCCATGTCCTTCTCGACCCCCGCGACGACCGGGGCGTAGCCGTCGACGACCGTGTCGAGTATCGCGTAGAGCACCGCCTCCGGCCCGAGCGTCAGCAGCTCGGGGTTGCTCTCCATGCGGCGCCGCACGGCGGACAGGTCGGGGGCCGCGCCGTGGCGGACGGTCAGCACGAATCCGGGGCCGACGAAGATGTGCAGCTCGGCGAAGTCGACCTCCTCCGGGGCGTCCAGATAGCGGGCGGCGCGCAGGACGACGAAGAGGGTCTCGCCGTAGCGCTCCAGCTTGGGGCGCTGATGGGCCTGGATCGCGTCCTCCAGGGCCAGCGGGTGCAGGTCGAACTCCTTCGCCAGCGAGACCAGCTCGGCCTCGCTCGGCCGGTAGAGCCCGATCCACGCCATCGCGCCCGGCTCCGCACGCAGCTGCGCGTACGCCTCGGCGAGCGAGGAGGGGGTGGCGATGCGCCGCCCGTCGCGGTACAGGGCGGCGTCCATCACGCTGCTCACGGCGGAGGCCGCGGTGTCCGCGATCCGCGGCTGCAAGGAGGCGTCGCCCTCCCCGGCCGGCGGTGCGGAGGGCCCGGCCGGGCGGGCCGTCCTCGCCGTCCTGGCCTTCCCCTTCGCCGAGTTCCTCAGTGCGCGCAGCGCTCGCAGTCGACGCCCGGACACCGGCAGCACCCCCTCCTTCGGGCCTTGCGAGCAGGGTAGCCCGAGCCCGCCGGGGAAGGGCCGCACCTCACCCGGACCGGCACGGGGGCCGGCATCCGGGTCAGGCGTCGCGGTCCCGCTCCTGCCGTGCGCCGCCACGCCCGTACGCGTCCAGGATCCGGCCGATCGTGCGCTCGAACCAGGCGTCCATGTCGACGGCCGGGCCGGCGTTCGCCAGCGCCGCGGCCAGGCGCGGGTACGGTGCCCTGGCCGACGGGCTCGCGCTGCTCGGCCGTCATCTGCTGCGGGTGCGCCGGGCCCCGGGGCTGTTCGTCCTCACCCAGGCGATGCCGCTGATCCTGCTGCTCTTCTTCGGCTACGTCTTCGGCAGTGCGCTCACCCTCCCCGGGGACGGCGGCTACCGCTCCTACCTCCTGCCGGGGCTGTTCACCGCCGTCGCCGCCGGCGGGCTCATGACCGGCATGATGCAGGCCGCGCAGGACGCGCAGCGCGGGGTGGCCGACCGCTTCCGCACCCTGCCGATCAGCAGGGCCGCGGTGCCGCTCGGCCAGGCGGCCGCCGATGTGCTGGTCACCGCCGCCGGGCTGGTGCCGCTCGCCCTGGTGGGGTGGGCCGTGGGCTGGCGGGTGGAGGCGGGCGCGGGCCCGGTGCTCGGCGCGTACGGCCTGCTGCTGCTCTTCCGCTTCGCCACCTGCTGGGCCGGGATCCACCTCGGGCTGCTGCTGCGCGACGAGGAGGCCGCGGGGCAGCTCGGGAGCGCCACCTTCGTCCTCCAACTGGTCTCCGGCGCCTACGTTCCCACCTCCGGCATGACCGGCTGGCTGCGCGCCGTCGCGGAGTGGAATCCGCTCAGCGCGGTGGCCGCCGCCTGCCGCGGGCTCTTCGGGGGCCCGGCCGCCCGGCTCGCCGACGCCCCGGGCGCGGCCTGGCCCGTGGTCCATCCGGTCGCGGCCTCGGCGGGCTGGTCGCTGGCGCTGCTCGCGGTCTTCGTGCCGCTGGCGATACGGCGGTACGCACGCGGGGGGCGCTGACCGGGGCCGACGAGTAACCTGATTCGCGGGGGACACGGGGGCCGTACTCCGGAGGTCTTGATGGACGTCCCGGTGCTGTTCGGCCGGTTTCTCCTCGCGTCGCCCGCCCCCGCGGGGGCCGCCGCCCGCCCCGAGGACCCGTCCCCGCCGGGCGTGTTCCCGAGGCCGCCCGCCCTCCCCTCCCGTGCCCGCCCCGAGCTCCGGCAGGCAGCCGGCACGCTCTCCGACCCGCCTTCCCGTTTCCCGTGACGCCGTGAGCGGCGTTCGCCGAGTGGGAAGAACAAGAACGGTGAGCGGAGCGTAACGTTGCGGGCGGATACGGAGTGGCTGGCCATGGGGACTCCCGGGGAAGGCGTGGACGCGGGCGTGGCGGACGCCGTCACGCTGTTGCTCGACACCGAGGGAAAGCTGCTGACCTGGCCTCCCGCCGCCGAGCGGCTGCTCGGCCGGCAGGCGGCGGACGTCGTCGGCACCCCCGCGGTGGGGCTGCTCGCCCCGGAGGACGCGGGGCGGCCGCCGGAGATCGCGGAGTGCTGCCGTACCGAGGGCGGCTGGACGGGCGTGCTGCGGCTGCGTCGTGACGACGGCATGAGGGTCACGCTGGGCGTCCGGGTGGCCGGTCTCCCGGCGGGCATCGGCGGCTCGTCCGCCCGCTGGATGGTCCTGGCGGCGGAGTCCCGCAGCACCGCCCGGTCGGCGGCGTCCCGGATGACCCCGTCGATGCTGGAGCGGATCGTGGGCCAGACGCCGATCGGGCTGGCGGTGGTCGACACCGAACTGCGCTGCGTCTGGTCGAACGCGGCACTGGAGCGCTTCGGCGGCGGCCCTTCCCAGGAGCGGCTGGGGCGCCGGCTCGCGGAGATCCAGCCGGGCCTGAACGCCACGGTCCTGGAGGCGCAGATGCGCCAGGTCCTGGAGACGGGCGTGCCGCTGATCGACTACGAGCACGTCGGACGCTTCCGAACCGACCCGCGCCGCGAGCAGGCACACGCGATGTCCTTTGTGCGCCTGGAGGACGAGCGCGGCGTCCCGGTGGGCGTCTGCTACTCCGTGGTCGACATCAGCGACCGCTGGCGGGCGCGGAAGCGGCTGTCGCTGCTGGACCGGGCCAGCGAGCACATCGGCCGCACCCTGGACGTGATGCACACCGCGCAGGACCTGGCCGACGTGGTCGTGCCCGACCTCGCCGACTACGTGGCGGTGGAGTTGCTGGAGTCGGTCATCAAGGGCGCGGAGCCGCAGCCCGGCCCGTTGGGCGACGCGGTCGCCGTGCCGCTGCGCCGTGCCGGGATGCGGACGGCACGGCAGGGCGAGCCGATGCCGGCGTTCGGCGTCGGGGCCGTCTCCGCGTACCGGGAGGACACCCCGCCGATCCGCTGCCTGACCGACGGCACCTCCTGGCTCAGTTCCCGGCTGGACCCGCTGGAGCCGGGGTGGGCCGCGGGCCCGGTCGGCGGCCGGACGTCGCACTTCGGCGAACTCGGGCTGCACACGGCGATGGTGGTGCCGATCCGCGCCCGCGGGGTCACCCTCGGCGTGACCCTCTTCTTCCGGGTGCGCCGGGCCGACCCCTTCGACGGGGAGGACCTGCGCCTGGCGGAGGAGGTCGTCGCCAGGGCCGCGGTCTGCCTGGACAACGCGCGCCGCTACACCCGCGAGCGGGACGCGGCCCTGGTGCTGCAGCGCAGCCTGCTGCCGCACACCTTCCCCCCGCAGGACGCGGTGGAGGTCGCCACCTACTACCGGCCGGCGGACGAGCTGTCGGGCGTGGGCGGCGACTGGTTCGACGTCATCCCGCTCTCCGGGGCGCGGGTCGCGCTGGTGGTGGGCGAGGTGGTGGGCCACGGTATCGAGGCGGCCGCGACGATGGGCCAGTTGCGCACGGCGGTGCGGACCCTGGCCGACCTGGACCTGCCGCCGGAGGAGCTGCTGGCGCACCTGGACGACCTGGTCGTCCAGGTCTCCCGGGAGGCCGGGGAGTCCGCGACCGTCGGGGTCGGCGGCAGCGCGCTCGGGTCGAGCTGTCTGTACGTGACGTACGACCCGGTCAGCAGGCACTGCGTCATGGCCAGTGCCGGGCACCTGCCGCCCGCTGTGCTCCGGCCCGCCGGCGAGCGGTGCGGGGCCGAGGGCGGCGAGGCCGTCCGCTTCCCCGAGCTGCCCATCGGCCCCGCGCTGGGTCTGGGCGGACTGCCCTTCGAGGCCACCGAGTTGCAGATGGAGGAGGGCAGCGTCCTCGCGCTGTACACCGACGGCCTGGTCGCCCCGGTGGAGGGCACGGGCGACGTGCCGGAAAGCGGGCGGAGCCGGCTGCGGGCCGCCCTGGAGGCCGAGGACCTGCCGCTGGACGCGCTGTGCCGCGGCGTCGTCGACGAACTGGCCCCCGCCCGCCCGCACGACGACGTGGCGCTGCTGCTGGCCAGGACCCGCTGCCTGGACATCGGCCGGGTCGCCTCCTGGGACCTGCCCACCGACCCGGCGGTCGTGGGGCGGGCCCGTGAGCTGTCCACCCGGCAGCTGGAGGACTGGGGCCTGGGCGACCTCGCGTTCACGACCGAACTGGTCGTCAGCGAGCTGGTGACCAACGCCATCCGGCACGGTTCCGGTCCGATCCGCCTCCGGCTGATCCTGGAACGCGCGCTGATCTGCGAGGTCTCCGACGCCAGCAGCACCTCGCCGCACCTGCGGCATCCCCGCACCACGGACGAGGGCGGCCGCGGGCTGTTCCTGATCTCGCAGTTCGCCCAGCGGTGGGGGACCCGCTACACCGACGACGGGAAGATCATCTGGGCCGAGCAGTTCCTCGACGGCCACGGCCCCGACGTGGGCATCGACATCGGCATCGACAACACGGTCACCGTGAGCGGACCGGCCTGAGGCGGGGCTCCGCCGCACGCCCTCATTCGTTCACCCGTACGCCCCGGCGCCATCGCCGGGGCGTCGTGCTGCGGGCCGAGGGGGCCCGAGATGGTCCAGACCTATTGACCATCTGGTCCAGACCTTTCTACCCTGCCAGGGAACTGTGGTGGGCATGACATCGCGTCAACCGTCCACCAGGCGGCATCGGTTTCCCCGTCGGCCCCCCACTCGAGGAGCACCCTTGAGCACTGGAGACACCCCAGGCACTCCACGCACCAGACGCATCAGGACCACAGCCGCCGCGGGACTCACCGCGCTGCTGCTCCCGCTCGCCGCGCTTGTCGGTCTGGCCACGCCGGCCCACGCCGCGGGTACCACCGCCACGTACACCAAGACCCAGGACTGGGGCACGGGGTTCGAGGGCAAGTGGACGATCACCAACGGCGGTTCCTCGCCCATCAGCAGCTGGACCGTCGAGTGGGACTTCCCCGCCGGCACGTCGGTGACCTCGGCGTGGGACGCCGACGTGACCGGCTCCGGCACCCACTGGACCGGCAAGAACAAGAGCTGGAACGGCACCCTGGCCCCGGGCGCCAGCATCAGCTTCGGCTTCAACGGCACCGGTAGCGGCAGCCCGAGCGGCTGCAAGCTGAACGGCGGCTCCTGCACCGGCGGTGGCGGCGGCGACCCGACGCCCACGCCCACGCCCACCCCGACCCCGACCCCGACGCCCACCCCGACCCCGACGCCGACCCCCACCGGCCCCGCGGGGAGCAAGATCCGCCTCGGCTACTTCGCCGAGTGGGGCGTCTACGGCCGCAACTACCACGTCAAGAACCTGGTGACCTCCGGCTCGGCGAGCAAGCTGACCCACATCAACTACGCCTTCGGCAACGTCACCAATGGCCAGTGCGCGATCGGTGACTCCTACGCCGACTACGACAAGGCCTACACCGCCGACCAGAGCGTCGACGGCGTCGCCGACACCTGGGACACCGGCGCCCTGCGCGGCAGCTTCAACCAGCTGCGCAAGCTGAAGAAGCAGTACCCGAACATCAAGATCCTCTGGTCGTTCGGCGGCTGGACCTGGTCCGGAGGCTTCGGCCAGGCGGCCGCCAACCCGACCGCCTTCGCCAACTCCTGCTACAACCTGGTCGAGGACCCGCGCTGGGCCGACGTCTTCGACGGCATCGACATCGACTGGGAGTACCCGAACGCCTGCGGTCTGTCCTGCGACACCAGCGGCGCCTCGTCCTTCAAGACGCTGATGTCCGCACTGCGGACCAGGTTCGGCTCCAACAACCTGGTCACCGCGGCCATCACCGCCGACGGCACCAACGGCGGGAAGATCGATGCCGCCGACTACGCGGGCGCCGCCCAGTACGTCAACTACTACAACGTGATGACGTACGACTACTTCGGCGCCTTCGACGCGGACGGCCCGACCGCCCCGCACTCTCCGCTCACCTCCTACAGCGGCATCCCGATCGCCGGCTTCTACTCCGACGCGGCGATCCAGAAGCTGAAGGGCAAGGGCATCCCGTCCGGCAAGCTCAACCTGGGCATCGGCTTCTACGGCCGCGGCTGGACCGGCGTCACCCAGTCCGCCCCGGGCGGCTCGGCGACCGGCGCGGCCCCGGGCACCTACGAGGCGGGCAACGAGGACTACAAGGTCCTCAAGAACACCTGCCCGGCCACCGGCACCGTCGCGGGCACCGCGTACGCGCACTGCGGCAACAACTGGTGGAGCTACGACACCCCGTCGACCATCGCGGGCAAGATGACCTACGTGAAGAACCAGGGCCTCGGCGGCGCGTTCTTCTGGGAGTTCAGCGGCGACACCAGCAACGGTGAGCTGATCACCGCGATCAACAGCGGCCTGAGCTAGCAGTCGGGAGCAGGGCCGTACGGGCCGGAGGCGCGGGGTCGTGACCGCTCCTCCGGCCCGGTCGTGTCCGGGAGGCGTCAGCCGGTGGCGCAGGACGCGCCGTCGAGGGTGAAGCCCGACGGCGGGGAGGGGACGCCGGGCCGGCTGCCGACCAGCCCGAAGGTGACCGAACCGCCCGCCCGCACCCACCGGTTGTAGTCCTCGGCCCGGGCGGTGACCGTCCCGCCGCGCTGGGAGAAGTCGGCGTCCCACATCTGCGTCACGCGCCGGCCGTCGGAGTACCGCCAGCCGACCGTCCAGTCGTGGAGGTCCTTGCGGGTCGTCAGGGTGACCTCGGCCTGGAAGCCGCCGTACCACTGGTCGGTCACCTCGTAGGTGATCGTGCAGGACGGCGCCGGCTTCACCGGGGCGTCGTGCACGGGCGGCGGGGCGGAGGACGGTACGTCCTCGGCGGCGGGGATGGTGTGCTCGGCGGCGGAGGGCTCTATCTCCTCGGGGAGCCGCGCGTTCCCGGAGGGGTCGGCCGCGCCGGAGGTGCCGGACGCGCCCGGTGACGGCAGCGGCGGGAAGCCGGGACCCCCCGGAGCGGTGCCGTCGTTGCCGCCCTGGGCCGTCGGCGCCGCCTGGGCGGACCGGGGGGCGGAATCGTCGGTGGTGACCAGGACGGTCAGGCCGACGACGGCGGCCAGCACCGCCGCCGCGGCGACGACGGTGGCCCGGCCCCTGGGCAGCCGGCTCCCCGTCCGCCCCGCGCGGGCGGCACGGGCGGCCCGCCGCGACGGCGGGGGCGGAACGGCACCGTGCCCGGCCGCCCGGCGCCGGGCCTCCAGGTAGGCCGGACCCGCCCAGCCCAGCACCCCTTCGGCCAGCGCCTCGGCCGGGCCGTCGCCGAACGGGGTCAGGCACACGGCCGCCCGCGCGCACTCGGCGCACCCGCGCAGGTGCCGTCGCAGGTCCTCGGGCGCCGCCTCGACGGACATCCGGGTGGCGGCGTCCAGCAGCCGGGCGTACCCGTGGCACTCGTCGGAGGGCGGTTCCTCCTGGTGGGCGCGGAGGCAGCGGTCCCGGAAGTCCTCGCGGGCCCGGGCGGTCTCCCGCTCCGCGGCGGCGACGTCGATGCCCAGCACGCGGGCGGTCACGGTCGCGGGGCGGCACTCGACCTCCGCGGACCACAGCAGTGCCGCGTCCGCCTCCGCCATGTCCCGCAGCCCGCGCAGGGCCAGCGGCTCCGGTCGCGGTGCCCTGCCCCGGCGCGCGGCGCGTTCCGCGTTGAGCCAGATGCGGAACTCCGGCTGGAGGCTGTTCCCCTCGCCCCGGGCCTGCCAGTCCGCGGCGGTGTCCCGTACGGCGGTCAGCAGCAACGGCAGCGTCGGCAGGGCCGGTACGGACACGGTGCCCATCGCGTCGGGCGCCTGGTCCAGGCCCCGGTCGAAGGCGTCGGCGGCCAGTCGTCCGCCGTCCTCGGGAGTGAGTGTGCACAACTGGGCGAAGCACAGCGCTTCCGCCCAGTACTCGGACAGCGGTACGGCCTCGGGGACCGGGGCTGCGGCAGTCATCGGGCGGAGAACCAACCCTTCGGCGTCGGGAGGCGGCTGCGCCTGCGCCTTGTGGTGCCGGGAGCCTTTCACGGTTTCCACACAAGTAGCAAGGCGCGACTTCGTTTGCCGATGGGGTAGTTGGGGCGTGAGCGGGACTGTGCGGTTCTGCTCCGCCGTGAACGGTGCCGGTCAGTCGTGGTGGACGAAGCGGGCGGCGACCGTGAGGGTCGCGGAGCCCTTGATCATGCCCATCCGGTTCCACGTGATCCCGAAGTCGGCCCGGTCGACGAGCGTTTCGACGGTGAGCACGACGGCGTCCGCGGCTGCGGCCTCGACGCGACCGGTGAGGTTGACCGGGCGGGTGGTGCCGCGGACGGTCAGTTCGCCGTCGGCGGTGAGGGCGCCGTCGGTGCCGGCGGTGACCCGGTGGGCGGTGAAGACGATCGACGGGTGGGCGGCGGCGTCGAGGAAGTCGGTGGAGCGCAGATGCGTGTCGCGCTGCTTGTTGCCGGTGTCCAGCGAGGCGGCGCCCACGGTGAGGGTGCCCTGCCCGGTGCCGTCGGCGGCGAGTACGCCCGTGCCGCCGACCTCGCCGAACGTGCCCTTCACCGTGGCCATGCCCCACATCGTGCGGTGCGCGAACCGTACGGCCGAGCCCGCGGGGTCGAGGGTCCAGGTACCGGTGCGCAGCCCGGTGGGGGTGGTCGTCGCGTCGGTCATGGGGCACCGCATCCTTCGATAGCTGAATAGCTCGCCAGATATTAAGTAGCCAGTTAGACAATAGCTGGCGTTGGTACCCTGGGCAATGTGACGGCGGAGATCCACGTGGAGACGGACGGCCGGTGCCCGGACACCGCCGACCTGCACCTGCTCGCGCGGTGGGACGCGCTGCAGTCGGGCTTCCGGCGGATCACGGACCAGTTGCTGGCGGACGTCGAGGCACGTTCGGGGCTGGCCCCGTCCTCGTTCCAGGCGCTGTGGTTCCTGATGACCACGCCGGAGCGGTCGGCGCCCATGTACCGGCTCGCGGGCACCCTGGGCTTCACCACGGCGGGCACCACCAAGGTCGCGGACCGCCTCACGGAGGCGGGGCTCATCGAACGCCACCCCTGCCGGGAGGACCGGCGCGTCACGCTGGCGGTGCTGACCGACCGCGGCCTGCAGGTGGCGATGACGGCGGCCCTCACGCTGGCCGACGCGCTGCGCGAGCGCGTGGTGGGGCCCCTCGGCGGCACGGAGCGCTTCGACGCCCTCACGGACGCCGTCACCGCCGTCGACCCGGAGCCGCCGTCCGGGCCCCCGTGCGGGGGCTGAGGATCCGGGACGAGGATCCGGGACGAGGCGCCGGGGCTCAGGCCCGGACGGTGACCGAGCGGGGGTCGAAGCCGTAGGGGAGCTCCAGGCGGTGGGCGCGCATCAGGGCGTCGTCGGAGAGCAGTTCCTGGGTGCGGCCGTCGGCGACGACGGTGCCGCCGCTGAGGACGACCGAACGCGGGCACAGCTCCAGCGCGTACGGCAGGTCGTGGGTGACCATCAGTACCGTGACGTCCAGCGAGCGCAGGATGTCGGCCAGTTCCCGGCGGGAGGCGGGGTCCAGGTTGGAGGAGGGCTCGTCCAGGACGAGGATCTCCGGCTCCATGGCGAGGACGGTCGCCACCGCCACGCGGCGCCGCTGGCCGAACGACAGGTGGTGCGGCGGCCGGTCGGCGAACTCCGCCATGCCGACCCGCTCCAGCGCCTTGCGGACGCAGGCCTCCAGCTCGGCGCCGCGCAGACCGGCCGCGGCCGGGCCGAAGGCGACGTCCTCGCGGACAGTGGGCATGAAGAGCTGGTCGTCCGGGTCCTGGAAGACGATGCCGACCCGGCGCCTGACCTCGGCCACGTGCTTGCGGTCGCCGACCGGGAGCCCGGCGACGGTCACGGAGCCGGCGCCGGCCTCGAGGATGCCGTTGAGGTGCAGCACGAGGGTGGTCTTGCCGGCGCCGTTGGGGCCGAGCAGGGCGACCCGCTCGCCGCGGGCGATGGTCAGGTCGACACCGAACAGCGCCTGGTGGCCGTCGGGGTAGGCGTAGGCGAGGCCCTTGACCTCGAGCGAAGCGGTCACAGGAACCATCCCATCAGGCAGACCGCCAGTGCGGCGGCCGGGAGCACGGCCGCGTACGACCACTGGGCACGGGTGGCGGTCACGTCGTCGATCACCGGCATGCTGCCGGCGTAACCGCGGCTGACCATCGCCAGGTGGACGCGTTCGCCGCGCTCGTAGGAGCGGATGAACAGGGCGCCCGCGGACTTGGCGAGCACGCCCCAGTGGCGCGGGCCGCGCGCCTCGAAGCCGCGCGACGCGCGCGCGACGCGCATCCGGCGCATCTCGTCGGTGATGACGTCCCCGTACCGGATCATGAACGAGGCGATCTGTACCAGCAACGGGGGCAGCCGCAACCGCTGCAGGCCGAGGAGGAGTTCGCGCAGCTCCGTGGTGGAGGCCAGCAGCACGGAGGCGGCGACGCCGAGGGTGCCCTTGGCGAGGATGTTCCAGGCGCCCCACAGGCCGTGGACGCTCAGGGAGAGGCCCAGCACCTCGGTGCGCGGGCCCTCGGCGACGAACGGCATGAGGAAGGCGAAGGCGACGAACGGCACCTCGATCAGGAGCCGTCGCAGCAGGAACCCCGCCGGGACGCGCGCCACGACGGCGACCGTGGCCAGCAGCACCGCGTACAGGCCGAAGGCCCACACCGCGGAACGCGGTGTGGACACGACGACCAGCACGAAGCAGAAGACCGCGGCGATCTTGCACTGCGGGGGCAGTGCGTGCACCGGTGAGTGCCCGTGCCGGTAGAGCCGGTGGGCGTGCCCAGCCCCCACTGCTAGCTCGCGTCCGCGCGCGGACGGCGGCGGACGACCCAGAAGACGCCGGTGCCGAGCGCGAGGGTGGCGCCGACGCCGATCACGCCGGCGAGGCCGCCGGAGAGCCGTGCGTTGCCGACGTCCTTGGTCTGGTAGTCCGCCAGCGGGGAGTCCTTGGCCGCGTGGTCCTCGGCCTTCCTGTCGATGCCGTGGTCCGCGGCGACCTTCTCCAGGCCGTCCGGGCTGGCGGAGGCGTAGTAGCTGACGAATCCGGCGAGCAGCACGGCGGCGATCAGGCCGGCGATCCACAGCGGCCGTATGCCGCCGCGCTTGGGGGTGGTGGTCACGGCCGCCATCAGACGGTCGCCTCCTTGAGCTCCAGCGGGCGGCGCAGGTCACGAGCGCCGTGGACGAGGTCGGGGCGGACGGCGATCACGGCGCCCACCGTCGCGGCGGTGATCACCGCCTCGCCGATGCCGATCAGGACGTGTACGCCGACCATGGCGGTGAAGACCTTGCCGAGGGAGACGTCGGTGGTCCCGCCCAGCGCGTAGATCCCGGTGAAGGCGACGGCCGCGGCCGGGACGGAGACCAGGGCCGCGACGAAGGCCGCGCCCGTCACCCCGCCGCGTCCGTTCGGCAGCACCTTGACCAGCCCGCGGAAGAGGGCGTAGGCGACGACCACGGTGACGATCGCCATGTCGGTGATGTTCACGCCGAGCGCGGTCAGACCGCCGTCGGCGAAGAGCACGCCCTGGATGAGCAGGACGACGGACACGCACAAGACCCCTGTATAGGGGCCGACGAGTATCGCCGCGAGTGCGCCGCCGAGGAGGTGACCGCTGGTGCCCGCGGCCACCGGGAAGTTGAGCATCTGGACGGCGAAGATGAACGCCGAGACGAGTCCGGCCAGCGGCGCGGTGCGCTCGTCCAGTTCGCGCCGCGCGCCGCGCAGGCTCACCGCAACGGCTGCGGCCGCGACGGCACCGGTCGCCACCGACACCGGGGCGTCGATGAATCCGTCGGGTACATGCATGGGGGAGCTCCAGGTCGGGTCCGGGTCGGGTCGGCGAAGTCGAACGCTCAATCATAGGGTCTTATTGCGAGCCATTCGCAAGAGCCTGTCGACTGCTGGAGCGCACCCTGCTCAGGCCGGCGGGCGTCCCGCCCGCAGGTTCCAGCGCCCGGACCGCCCGCTGAACTCCGTCGCCGTCAGCGGCGGCACGTCGATCCGCCAGAACGACGCCTCGGGCGCACCCAGGGCCCGTACCGCGCAGGCCCGGACGATCTCCGGTTCGACGACGGCCAGTACCCGGCCCGGAGTCGCGGCCAGCCCGTCGAGCCAGCCGCCGACACGGGCGCACAGGTCGCGCAGCGACTCGGCGTCGTGCGGTGCGGCGTCCGGGTCGGAGAGCCAGGCGGCGACCGCCTCCGGCTCCTCGGCGCTCACCTCGGCCAGGGTGCGTCCCCGCCAGCGGCCCAGCGCCCACCCCGCGGGCGCCGTCTCCTCGGCTGTGAGGCCCAGCGCCTCCGCCGTCGCGCGGCAGCGCACCGTGGGGGAGACGGGCACGGGCCCGGAGGAGTGCAGCGAACCGGCCAACGCGCGTGCGGCGCCCAGTGCTTGCTCGTCCGGCGGCACGTCGTCGTCGAAACGCGCCTCGCGCAGCGCCGCGTTAGCCACCGGTGAGATCAACATCACCCGGGTCGTCATGCACCCTCCTCGTCCTGCGGCGACCCCGTGGAATCGCCGAACTTCCCCTTCACACCTGGCCCGTCGGTCGTACGGAAGCAGCTCCCGCGCACGCCGGGGCGCACACGCGCGCCCTTGGCCGGATCACCGGATCGCGGTACCGTCACGACGACATTCACGACGACACGGCGGAAGTCCGGTGCAAATCCGGCACGGTCGCGCCACTGTAAGCCCAGCCCCGCGCCAGGCGAGTCAGACCCGCAGTCGTCCGACAGAGCTCCACCGACAGGGACGCGAGTTCCCACCAGGAGGTCATGCCATGGCGCAGTCCGCCGCCTCTCCGGCCGTTGCCCCTTCCGCCGCCCCCGTGACGCTGCCGATCAGGGCGATCCTGCCCTGGGCGGTCTTCTTCGGCGTCCTGATGCTGGTCCTGCTCTACTTCGTGGGCGCCGAGCAGGGGGCCACGTCCCTCATGTCCGGTGAGAACGTCCACGAGTGGCTGCACGACGGGCGCCACCTGCTCGGCTTCCCCTGCCACTGACAGGGGCGCCGCACCGATGAACCCCGTCAACTCCGTCACCGTCAGGCAACTGCTGGTGCGGGGCATGCTGGCCGGCCTCGCCGCCGGCGCGCTCGCCCTGGTCGTCGCCTACCTGCTGGGCGAGTCCCGGGTCGACGCCGCCATCGCGTTCGAGGAGTCGCACGCCCACGAGCACGGCGGCGCCGAACCGGTCAGCCGTGCCCTGCAGTCCACCGCCGGTCTGGCCACCGGCCTCCTCGTGTACGGCGTGGCGCTGGGCGGCATCGCCGCCCTCGCCTACTGCTTCGCCCTCGGGCGGATCGGCCGCTTCGGCGCCCGGCCCACGGCGATGCTGCTGTCGGCCGCGGCGCTGGTCGCGGTCTACGTCGTGCCCTTCCTGAAGTACCCGGCGAACCCGCCGGCCGTCGGCGACCCCGACACCATCGGCAAACGCACCACGCTGTACTTCCTGATGATGCTGCTCAGCGTGCTGCTCGCGATCGCCACCGTGATCCTCGGCAGGCGCCTCGCGCCGCGCCTGGGCAACTGGTACGCGACCGTGGCCGCCGGTGGCTTCTTCGTCGTGACCGTGGGGCTCGCGTACGCGTTCCTGCCCGGGATCAACGAGGTGCCGGAGCACTTCCCGGCGGCGCTGCTGTGGCAGTTCCGTCTGGCGGCGCTGGCGATCCAGCTGACGCTGTGGACCTCCTTCGGGCTGGTCTTCGGCCACTTGGCCGGACGTCTGCTGGAACCGGCCCCGGCAGGCTCCTCCGCGGGGCGCGGCTCCGTGGGCGCGGGCACGGCGGCCTCCGTCTGAGGCCGTCAGATCCGCCGCCAGGGCCTCCGTCCAGGCCCGCCGCACCGGCCGGGACCGCCCGTACGACGCTCAGCGCGTCGTGCGGGCGGTCGCGTGTGCGGAGGCGATGAGGGCGTGCAGCCGCTCCGCCGCGGCGCGGCCGAAGGCGGGGTCGTTGATGTGCGTGTCGTACTCGGCGACCTCCACCCGGCTGCCGCGCAGTTCCTCGCGGAGGGTGCGGAACAGCACCCCGTCCACCGCGCGGTCGTGGTACGGCCCGCCCGGCGCCCCGAGGGTGGACAGCCCGCGCAGCGGCAGCAGGAGCGTGACCGGGCCGGTGGCCGCGCGCAGCTTCGCCGCGACCTGACGGCCGAGTTCGGCGCACTCGGCGGCGGAGGTGCGGATCACGGTCACCGAAGGGTTGTGGACGTGGACGTGGCGGGACCGGAAACGGTCCGGCAGCGAGGCGAGCGGGCCGAACTTGACCATGTCCAGCGCCCCCGGGCCCACCACCTGCGGCAGCCCGGCGCGGCCCGCGGCGCGCAGCCGGTCGGGTCCCGCGCCGAAGGCGCCGCCCACCAGTTCGTCGGCGAGCTCGCTGAGCGTCAGGTCCAGCACCCCGCTGAACATGCCCTCCCCGGCGAGCGTCTCCAGGGAGCGGCCGCCGGAGCCCACGGAGTGGAAGACCAGCACCTCGTAACCGAGTTCGGTGAGCCGCGCACGGGCGGCGTCGACCCCGGGGGTCGTCACGCCCGCCATGCTGGCCGCCACCAGCGGCCGGTCCCCGGCGGGCGGGGCGGCCGATCCGGCGAAGCCCCTGGCCATCCCGGCGATCGCGTCCGCCGCGTTGGCCAGGATCGGCGCCGACACCCGGTTGACGCCCGCGATGTCGACGACGCTGTACATCATGGCGATGTCGGTGGAGCCGACGTACGGGGAGACGTCGCCCGCGGCCATCGAGGAGACCATCAGCTTCGGCACGCCGAGCGGCAGCGCCCGCATCGCGCGGGTGGCGATCGAGGTGCCGCCGCTGCCTCCGACGGCCAGGACGCCGTGCAGCCTGCCCTCGTCGTGCAGCCGGCGCACCACCCGCGCCGCCCCCTCGGCCATGACCGTCACCGCGGCGCCGCGGTCGCCCGCCCGGCGCAGCCGTTCGGCGTCCGCGCCCGCGGCGGAGGCCACGACGGTGCGGGGGATGTCGGGGGCCACCAGGGGCTCGCCGGCCACGCCCGCGTCGATCAGCACGACCTCGACGGCGCGGCGCAGGAGGCGGTCCCGCAGCCAGCCGTACTCCGTGCCCTTGGTGTCCAGCGTTCCGAGCAGCGCAACCACCGGCATGGACACCAGTGTTGGGGCCCGGGGTGGAAGTGACAAGGCCTCATGACGGGGGCACGGGGCGCAGCAGCAGGAGCGCGGTGTCGTCGGTGCGGTCCGTGGCCGGGCCGTCGTAGTGCACGAGCACGTCGGCGAGTTCGTCCAGCGGGAGCCGGCCCCGGGAGGACAGGGTGACCGCCAGGGCGGCGATGGCCTCGTCCAGGTCGCCGCCGGGGGTCTCGATGAGCCCGTCGGTGTAGAGCGCGAGGACCGCGCCGCGGGGCAGCGTCAGCGTGATGGTGGGGTACTCGGCGCCCGGGTCGATGCCGAGCAGCAGCCCGGCCGGCCGGCTGAGGATGTCGGTGCGGCCGTCGGGGAAGCGCAGCAGGGCCGGCGGGTGGCCCGCGGAGGCGAGCCTCAGGACGCCCTCCGTGAGCTGGAGGTGGGCGTAGAGGCAGCTGGTGAAGAGCCCGGTGTCGAGTTCGTCCAGCAGCCGGTTGGTGCGGGCCAGCACCTGGGCGGGGGCGGCGCCGGCGGTGGCGTGCGCATGCACTGCGGTGCGCACCTGGCCCATCAGGGCGGCGGCGTTGACGTTGTGGCCCTGGACGTCGCCGATGACGGCGGCGACGCAGGTGTCGTCCAGCCGGATCAGGTCGTAGAAGTCGCCGCCGACCTCCATGCCGGTGGTCGCCGGCAGGTAGCGGGCGGCGACCTCCAGGCCGGGCAGGGTGGGCAGGGTGTGCGGCAGCAGCCCGGCCTGCAGGCTGTGCGCGAGGTGGTGCTTGGCGTCGTAGATCCGGGCCCGGTCCAGGGCCTGGGCGATCAGCCCGCTGAGCGAGGTCAGGGCGGCCCGTTCGTCGGCGGGGAAGGAACACTCCTCGGCGAACGCGAGGACGCAGGCGCCCACCGGGCGGCCGGAGGCGATCAGCGGCAGGAAGGCCCAGGCCGACATGTCGGACAGCGGTTCCAGGCCCTGGTAGGCCCGGACGAGGTCCTGCGGTGAGCCGTAGAAGCTGGGGACGCCGGTGGTCAGGGCCCGGGTCGCCGGGAGGTGCGCGGTCAGCGCGGTGCCGTCGAGGGCCGCCACCACCTCGGGCCGGTAGCCGCGGTCGCCGATGACGCGCAGCCGGCCGCCCTCCGCGACGCACAGCACGAAGGCGTCGGCGCCGATCGCGGACGGGAAGAGGTCGGCGACCAGCCGGACGACGTCGTCCACCCCGACGGCCTCGGTGAGGGCCGTCGCGAGGTGCATGAGGTGGTAGATCGCGCCGATCCGGACCGGCACCGCGGACTCGTCGTACGGCACCGCCTGCGCGGCGGGGCCCGCCGCACCCGCGTCGGTGGGGGAGATCCGCACGCTGACCCCGGTCGCGTCCGGGTAGAGCTGCACGAGCAGCCAGTGGTCGGGCGGCCGCAGGGCGGTGAACGAGACGGGCTGCCCGCTTAGCACGGCGGCGCGGTAGCGGTCCTCGTGGGCGGGGTCCCGCAGCCAGCGCAGGCTCTCCCAGGGGAAGGTGCCCACGAGCCGTTCGACGGGGACGCCGACGAGTTCCGCCGCGCGGGGACTGGCGTAGGTGATCCGCCCGTCGAAGTCGAGCGCGCAGGCCCCCTCGGGCAGCCGCCGGGCCCAGTCCGCCGCCGCCAGGGCCTCGGCCGGGTCCACCGGGACGGCCCGCGCGGTCCGCAGCACCCGCGGCTCGGGCCCCGGCAGGATCGGTTCCCCGTCGGCGCCGGCCCGTACGAGCTGGTCGCAGAGGCGCTCGCGGGCGTGCTCCAGCAGCGCGCGCTCCGCGGGCGGCGCCTCGGCGGGGCGCGGGCGGGACCAGATCAGCACGAGCGTGCCGAGCGTGGCGTCGCCTCCGGTCAGCGGGACGGCGGTCATGGACAGGTCGTACGGCATGACCAGCGCCGTGCGCGGATAGCGGTCCGCCAGTTCCTCCCGGGAGCCGACCCGGATGGTGCGGCCCTCCCGCACGGCGTCGGCCACCGGCGTCGACCGCTCCATCGGCAACCGCGACCAGGGCATCGACAGCTCTCGCGGCGACCCGGTGATGACCTCCATCCCGAGGGCACGGCCCTCGGGCATCACCAGGAAGATCGCACCGACATGCGCGCCCGTCGCGCGCACCACTTCGGTGAGCACCTGGTCCAGCAGCTCCCGCGCGGGGGCAGTCACCACCATGCGTGGCTCCACCATCGGGCCGACACCACTTATAAGTGGACGATACGCCCACCTCCGGCCCCCCTCCTGTTGCCGGAACCGGTGTCCCGGGGCCGCGCGCGTGCGGCCCGGTCGGCATTGGGGCACACCGCCGCACCGCCTCCCGTGACATGGGCGACCAACGCCCGGGGGCCCGCCCCGGGGCCGTACCGGGCCGGTCAGAGGGCCGTGCCGGTCAGAGGGCCGGGGCGGTGGGGGTGCCCGCGATGGCGCTGCCGGCCTGGTCGGCGAGGGTGACGGCGACCAGGCGGGCCTGGCGGGAGGGGACGGTGCCGGGGGTGGGGAGCATCATGAAGCGGCCGTGGAAGTGCCCGTTGTGGAAGACGCGGAGCTCGACCTCCTGGTCCGGCAGGCCCAGCGCGTCGGCGTTCCAGGGGCGGCGGCCCCGCACCACGGTGCCGTCCTGTTCCAGCCGTGGCGGGTGCCCGACGAGGGTGCCGTACTCGAACCGGCAGCCCCGCAGGTGCAGCAGGCTGACCAGTTGGTCGCGGACGTGGTCGACCACCACGTGCGGGGACACCGCGGACTGGGTGAGGCGTGCCGTCTCGTGGATGCGGGCGAGGTGGTCGGCGTCGGTGATCGCGATCACCGCGAGCCGCCTGGTGCGGGCGGCGAGTTGGGAGACGGCCAGGCCGACGGCGAGCAGCAGGACCGCCGTCACCGCGTCGCCCGGAGCGCTGATCGTGAACCGCCCGTAGGGCGGGGCGAAGAAGAAGTCGAACCAGGCCGCGGCCGACAGCGCGGCGACCGCCCCGGCACGGCGGCTGCCGAGGACGGCGACCGCCACGACGGCGACCACCAGCACCAGGGCCACGTGGGTGTTCGACATCTGCGTGCGGAACGGCGCGAGCAGCAGGCACACCAGCGGGGGCAGGAGCAGCCCGGCCGGCAGGGCGAGCCGTGCCGGGTGGGGGAAGCGGAAGGAAGGGCGCGTCATCGTCATCGCCTCCGTCGGAGGGGCCCGCCGCGGCCCCTGGGGTCACCGCAATGGCATGCCGGCGTGCAGGGGCAGCCGCCAGGTGTTGCGGCGGTGCACGTCCTCGAGGACTTCGTGGAGCGGGGAACGGGGTACGGCGAGCACCGGGCAGGCGGCGTGGACGAGGCAGTGCCTGGCCACCGAGGGACTCAGCATCCGGCGCAGCCGGCCGCGTCGTCCGGCGCCGACCACCAGCAGGTCGTCCGGGCGGTCCGCGACCTGGGTCAGCGCCCATCCCGCGGGTCCGCGGACGACCAGGGCGCGCATGGGGAGGCGCTCCGGGAGGCCGCCGAAGGCGGCGTCGACGGCTTCGACCAGCTGCCGCCGGGCCCGGTCCTGCCATTCGCGCAGCAGCGGCGGGCAGGGGGAGCGGCGGTAGGCGAACTCCCCGCCCGGCGGTTCCCAGGCGAGCACGGCGAGCAGCACCGCGCCCGTGCGGCGTGCCTCGGCGGCGGCCCGGTGCAGCGCCGTGAGGCTGCCGAGGGAACCGCTCACCCCCACGACCACGCGGTGGTTTCCGGCGTCATCCATGTCTTCCATGGAAGACCCGGGCGGGATGCCCGCGGGGCGTTTTGTCGTCCCCTTGTCGCCGGGCGGTGCACTCCTGACGCCGCCCTGACCCGATGGGGTTCAGGCCGGGTAGGCGTGCGTCTGGGCCGCCTTGACGGTGGCCCACACCTCGGCGCCGGGATGCAGCCCGAGTTCGGCGGTGGCCACCGTGGTGAGGTCGGCGGCGAGCGGGAGTTCGCCCCGGACGTCCACGCGGATCTGGTCGCCGTGCGACTCGAGTCCCGCGACCCGCCCCTGCCACAGGTTGCGGGCGCTGGAGCCGGTGGGGCGCTCGCGGTGCAGGGTGACGGCGCCGGGCGGGAAGGCGACGAAGGCCGGGCCGGACAGCTCCTCGGTGGTGGTGATGGCCGGTCCGCCCTCGATCCGTACGGTGTGGCCCTCGGCCCGGCCCCGGTAGAGGTTGAGGCCGACGAGGTGGGCGATGTAGTCCGTGCGCGGGCGGCGGGCGATCTCGGCGGGGGTGCCCTCCTGCACGGAGCCGCCGTGCTCGATGACGACCAGCCGGTCGGCCAGCACCATGGCGTCCAGCGGGTCGTGGGTGACCAGGACGGCCACCGCCTCGAAGTCGGCCAGGTGGCGGCGGAGCCGGGAGCGGACCTCCAGGCGGGTGCGGGCGTCGAGCGCGGCCAGCGGCTCGTCCAGGAGCAGCAGCCGCGGCCGGGTGGCCAGCGCCCGCGCGAGGGCGACGCGCTGCGCCTGGCCGCCGGAGAGCCGGCGGGGCCGGGCGGAGGCGTGCTCGGCCAGACCCATGCGTTCCAGCCATGCGGCGGCCTCGGCGCGGGCCCGCGCCTTGGGGACTCCGTGGCAGCGCGGGCCGAAGGCCACGTTGTCCAGCGCCGAGAGGTGCGGGAAGAGCAGGTAGTCCTGGAAGACCACGCCGACCGGGCGGTTCTCGGGGGGCGTGCCGTCCAGGGTGGCGCCGTCCAGCCGCAGGTGGCCGGCGGTCAGCGGGGTCAGCCCGGCCAGGACCCGCAGCGCGGTGGTCTTGCCGGCACCGTTGGGCCCGAGCAGGGCGAGCACCTCTCCGGGGGCGGCGGTGAGCGTCACGTCGAGGCGGAAGGCGCCGCGGTCGACGACCAGCCGGGCGTCCAGGCCCTGCTGGGCCGGGCCGTCGGCCGCGGGTGCTTTGTCCGGTGAGGTCATGGTGTGGTCATCCAGCGGTCGCGCAGTCCGGCCAGGACGGCGATGGAGACGGCGAGCAGCACCAGGCTGAGCGCGATGGCGGCGGCCGGGTCGCTCTGCAGGGCGAGGTAGACGGCGAGCGGCATCGTCTGCGTACGGCCGGGGAAGTTGCCGGCGAAGGTGATGGTGGCGCCGAACTCGCCGAGCGCCCGCGCCCAGGCCAGGACGGCCCCGGCGGCGATGCCGGGGGCGATCAGCGGCAGCGTCACCCGGCGGAAGGCGGTGAAGCGGGAGGCGCCGAGGGTGGTGGCGGCCTCCTCGTAGCGCGGGTCGGCGGCCCGCAGGGTGCCCTCGACGCTGATGACCAGGAACGGCATCGCGACGAAGGCCTCCGCGACGACGACACCCGTCGTGGTGAAGGGCAGCGTCACCCCGAACCACTGGTCCAGCCACCGCCCGGCGATGCCGTTGCGGCCCAGCGCCAGCAGCAGCGCCACACCTCCGACGACGGGCGGCAGCACCAGAGGCAGCGTCACCAGGGCGCGCACCAGCCGGCGCCCGGGGAACTCGGTGCGGGCCAGCAGCCAGGCCAGGGGCACCCCCAGCACGAGGGTCACCGCGGTGGCGAGGGTGGCGCAGATCAGGGAGAGCCGCAGCGCCTGCCACACCCCGGGGCTGGTGAGCTGCGCGGGCAGTTCGCTCCACGGGGTGCGGACCAGCAGCCCGGCGAGCGGCAGCACGAGGAAGACGAGCCCGAGCAGCGCGGGCAGCAGCAGCGGCAGGGGCACCGGGGAACGGTGACCCTGCCGGCGGCCGGTGCGGCGCGGCCCGGACCCGACGAGTCCGGGCGCGCCGCCGCTGTGATCGGTCACGGGTTCAGGAAGCCCGCCTCGGTCAGCACCTTCCGGCCCTCGTCGGACTGGACGAGGGCGATGAAGGCCTCGGCGGCCCCGGCGTTCGGCGCGTCCTTGAGCAGGACGATCGGGTAGTCGTTGACGGCACCGGCGGACTCGGGGAACTCCACGCCCTCCACCTTGCCGGCCGCGGCCTTCACGTCGGTCTTGTAGACCACGGACGCGTCGACCTCCTTCAGCTCCACCTTCGTCAGGGCGCTCTTGACGTCCTGTTCGTAGGAGACCGGGGTGAGCTTGAGGCCGGCGCCGTCCAGCGCCTTCTGCGCCGCGGCGCCGCAGGGCACCTCCTTGGCGCACAGGGCGACCTTCGTCCCGGACTTGGTGAGGTCCTTGAGGGACGAGACGCCCTTGGGGTTGCCCGGGACGACCGCGATCTCCAGCTGGTTGCGCACGAAGGTCGCGGGCTCGCCGGCCGCGTCCTTGGCGTCGGTGACGATCTGCATGGTCTTGGGGGAGGCGGCGGCGAAGACGTCGGCGGGGGCGCCGGAGGTGATGCTGGCGGCGAGCGCGTCGCTGCCGCCGAAGTTGAAGGTGACCTTCGTGCCGGGGTGGGCCGCCTCGAACTGCTCGCCCAGTTCGGTGAAGCTCTCCTTGAGGGAGGCCGCGGCGAAGACGGTGACCGTGCCCTTCAGGTCGCCCGCGGAGGACGTGCCCGCCGAGGGCGAGGACGACGCGGAGGCGCCGGCGGAGTCGTCCGAGGACGAACAGGCGCTGAGGGCCAGCAGCACCGCGGCTCCTCCGACGGCCAGCTGAAGGGTCCGGCGGTGCGTGGTACGGGTCATCACAGGGCTGCTCCTCCGAGTCTCGGTCTCTACGGTCTCTCGACGACCACGTTGGTCGACTTGATGACGGCGACCGCCGGTACGCCGGGCTCGAGCTTCAGCTCCTCGGCCGACTCCCGGCTGATCATGGACACCACGCGGAACGGGCCGGCCTGGATCTCGACCTGCGCGGACACGTCGCCGAGGATCACCTCGGTGACGATGCCCGCGAAGCGGTTGCGGGCCGAGGAGCCGGTGCGCTCGCGTTCCGTGCGGTTGAACTCCCGGGCAAAGGCGGCCAGATGGGGGCCCTCGATGATGCGCCGGCCCTGCTCGTCGCGCTCCGCCCGCAGCCGCCCGCCGTCGACCCAGCGCCTGAGGGTGTCGGCGCTCACGCCCATCAATGCGGCTGCCTCGCCGATCCGGTAGGTGTGCATGACTCGATCATAGTGACGCAGATGCGAGCGGGAAGCCCCTTGCGCGATTGCATCAGCCGGATCTCGCGGCATTGGGGGTCGCATGTGCGTTTCCATGGCCTTCGTGCGCGGGTACGGTCATCCGGGGAGGTGGAAGCCCGTGACCGTGTCCGTTTCCGCGCCGCCGCCGGAGCTCGCCGGCTTCACCCTGAGCGGCGACCTGGCCCGCCCCGCCCCGCTGACCGTGCCCGACCTGCGCGCCTGGCCCCAGCACACGGTCCGGGTGAGCTTCGAGTGCCAGACCAGCGGTGTGCAGCACCACCGTTTCGAGGGCCCGTTGCTCCACGAGGTGCTGTGCTCCGCCGGCCCCGGCTTCGACCCCGGCCGCCGCAAGGACCGGTTGCGCTTCCTCATCGCCGTCACCGGGGCGGACGGTCACCACGCACTGCTGTCCTGGGCCGAGATCGACCCGGACTTCGGGCAGGCCCGCGTGCTGCTCGCCACCCGCATCGACGGCACCTCGCTGGACGCGCAGGGCCCGCAGCTGGTGCTGCCCCAGGACCGCTGCGGGGCCCGGCACATCAGCGGCATCACGGCCATCCGCGTGGACGGCGCGTACGCCGGCTGCCCGGTGGCGGGGGGCGAGGGGGGCGGGAGGGCCGGCTGAGCGGGCACTACGATCGGCGGAATGCGACCCTCCCCCGCCGGCCTGGTCCGAGAGTTCCACACCGCCTTCGGCCTCGACGCCCGCCCCCGTCCGACCGAGATCACGCCCGCGTACGCGGCGCACCGCCAGGACCTGCTCGCCGAGGAGGTGGCGGAGGTCGCCGAGGCCTCCGCGACCGGGCCGCTGGACCACCTCGCGCACGAACTGGCCGACGTGGTCTACGTCGCGTACGGCACGGCGCTGGTGCACGGCATCGACCTGGACGAGGTCATCGCGGAGATCCACCGCGCCAACATGAGCAAGCTCGGCCCCGACGGCCGGCCGACCCTGCGGGCCGACGGCAAGGTCCTCAAGGGCGAGCACTACCGGGCGCCGGACGTCGCGGCGGTGCTGCGCGCCCAGGGCTGGGCGCCCGCCGGGGAGTAACGGGCCGGTGCGGCGTGTGCGACCGTGAGCCATGCTGCTTCGCCAACTGGAGTACCTGGTGGCCCTCGCCAGGGAACGGCACTTCGCCCGCGCCGCCGACGCCTGCTTCGTCTCGCAGCCCTCGCTGTCGGCCGGCATCCGCAAGCTGGAACGCGAGCTGGACGTGCCGATCGTGCGCCGTGGCCGGCGCTTCGAGGGGCTGACCCCCGAGGGTGAACGAGTACTGCTGTGGGCGCACCGCATCCTGGCCGAACGGGACGCCCTGCAGCAGGAACTCTCCGAGATGCGCGGTGGGCTGACCGGCACGCTGCGGCTCGGCGCGATACCCACCGCGCTGACCGCCGCCTCGCTGCTGACGACGCCGTTCTGCGAGCGGCACCCGGGGGTGCGGGTCAGCCTGGAGTCGCTGTCCTCGCGGGAGATCAGCGACCGGCTCGCCGAGTTCGAGCTCGACGTCGCGATGACGTACCTGGACGACGACGCCCTGCGCCATGTGCGCCGCTTCCCGCTCTACGAGGAGCGCTACCTGCTGCTGACCCCGGCGGACGCGCCGCCCGCCGGGCTGCCGGTGGCGCGCTGGGCACAGGCCGCCGCACTGCCGCTGTGCCTGCTGTCGCCGCGGATGCGCAACCGCCGGATCATGGACGAGTGCTTCGCCGCGGAGGGGGTCACCGCGGCGCCGGCCGTCGAGACGGACTCGGTCGCCGGGCTGTACGCGCACCTGGCGGGCTCGGGCGGCCGCTGGTCGAGCGTCATCTCCCACGCCTGGCTGCACATGTTCGGGGTGCCCGCCGGGATGCGCGTGGTGCCGCTGGAAGGGCCCGCGAGCGGCCCCCGGGTGGGGCTGGTGATCGCCGACCGGCGGCCCGAACCGGTGCTGGCCAGGGCCCTGCTGGCGGTCGCCCGCCAGGCGCGGGTGCGCGACGCGCTGGACGCGCTGGTGGAGGCGCACCTCGGCCGGTGAGCCGGTGAAGCCATGAGTCCGTGAGGCTGTGGGCCCGGCCGGTGTGCGGTGATAGAAGCGGGCTATCCCGCCATAGCGACGTTCGCTTTGACCCCCCGGTGCCCGGGCCGCGACCGTGAAGTCACCTTCCGCAGCGTCCACTTCACGGATGAGGAGCCGCAGTCATGGCAAAGGTGCTGTGCGTCCTGTACGACGACCCGGCCGACGGTTACCCGGCCACCTACGCCCGCGACGACCTGCCGCGCATCGACCACTACCCCGGCGGCCAGACCACCCCCACGCCGCAGGCGACCGACTTCACCCCCGGCGCGCTCCTGGGCAGCGTCTCGGGCGAACTGGGCCTGCGCCGCTTCCTGGAGGAGCGCGGCCACACCCTCGTCGTCACCTCCGACAAGGACGGAGCCGGTTCGGTCTTCGACCGCGAACTGGCCGACGCCGACGTGGTCATCTCCCAGCCCTTCTGGCCGGCCTATCTGACGCCCGAGCGGATCGCCGCGGCCAAGAACCTGAAGCTGGCCGTCACAGCGGGCATCGGCTCGGACCACGTCGACCTGGACGCGGCCGTCGCCCGCGGCATCACCGTCGCCGAGGTCACCTACTGCAACAGCATCAGCGTCGCCGAGCACGTGGTGATGATGACCCTGTCGCTGGTGCGCAACTACCTGCCCTCGCACCGGGTCGTGCTGGACGGCGGCTGGAACATCGCGGACTGCGTGGCCCGGTCGTACGACCTGGAGGGCATGCACGTCGGCACGGTCGCCGCGGGCCGGATCGGGCTGGCGGTGCTGCGCCGGCTGGCGCCCTTCGACGTGAAGCTGCACTACACCGACCGCCACCGGCTGCCGGAGGCCGTGGAGCAGGAGCTCGGGCTGACCTGGCACGAGAGCGCCGCCGACATGGTGCCGCACTGCGACGTCGTGACCGTCAACGCCCCGCTCCACCCGGAGACCGAGGGCCTCTTCGACGACAAGCTGATCGACACCATGAAGCGTGGCGCCTACCTGATCAACACCGCGCGGGCGCTGATCGTCGACCAGGACGCCGTGGCCCGGGCCCTGCGGGACGGACGGCTGGCGGGCTACGCGGGCGACGTCTGGTACCCGCAGCCGGCCCCCGCCGACCACCCCTGGCGCACCATGCCCCACCACGGGATGACCCCGCACATCTCCGGTTCCTCGCTGTCCGCCCAGGCCCGGTACGCGGCGGGCACCCGCGAGATCCTCGAGTGCTGGCTGGACGGCAGGCCGATCCGGGACGAGTACCTGATCGTCGCGGGCGGGGCACTGGCGGGCACGGGCGCCCACTCGTACTCCATCAGCGGGTGACCGGCCCGGACGCCGGCCCGCAGGGCGCGCGGGCCGGCGTCCGGGGGGCCGCTCACCCCCGGCCCTCCCCCTCCGCCGCGGCGGGAGGGAGAATCGGGGGCATGACGGAGCGCAAGCCACCGGGCGTCCCCTTCGAGTCCTGGGTCGACAAGCAGATCCGGGAGGCGACGGAGCGCGGCGCCTTCGACAACCTGCCCGGCGCCGGGAAGCCGCTGGCCTCCCTGGACCGGCCCTACGACGAGCTGTGGTGGATCAGGGAGAAGATGGCGCGCGAGGGGCTGTCCCACCTCCCGGCGAGCCTCAGGCTGCGCAAGGAGGTGGAGGACGCGATGGACGCCGCCTCCCGCGCCCCCTCCGAACGCGAGGTGCGCCGCATCGTCGAGGAGGTCAACGACAGGATCCGCACGGGCATCCGCACGCCGATGGACGGCCCGCCGCTCGGCCTCGTCCCGTACGACGTGGAGGACGTCGTCGCACGGTGGCGTGCCGAGCGGGGCTGAGCGGGACTGAGCGGGACCGAGCGGAGCTGAGCCCCGGCGGTCCCCGCCGTCCTTCCCCGACAGGGTGCTGCGGGCGAGGGCGGCGAGCGCGGCGGGAACACGGATGGCAATCGCGGTGTCGTGGGCGATCCGGACGCGGGACCCTGCAGCACCGCTCGGCCGCCCTTCACCCGTAGCGGCCCGCGTGGCCTCGCTCCTGCGGCCCTGGGGGCGTGTCCGGCCACCGCCGGGTGGACGCGCGGCGGGCCTGCGCGTTCCCGGACCCGCCGCGCGCCCGTCACGCCTTCCCGGTCCATCCGACGGCCGGGACGGCCCGGCTTCACCGGCACGCTGCCGGAGGTGCCGCCCCAGCACCCTCCGCCCCCGGCGTCGCGCGCTCGCCCGGGCGTACCGGCGGGGAAGCCGTCGTGGCGGCGCGGAAGCCGTGACCCCCGGCGGCCGCGGACGGCTCGCGGCGCTTCCCGTGCGCTCGCCCGTACCTGCAGCGGTCGCCTGCGGCCCTCCCGGTCCCGGCCGCAGCCCCCGGTTGCGGGGCCCGGCGGGCTGAAAAATAGTCGGACTGTGAAAGGGCGGCCACGGGTCACGATCCCGGAGGGGCTCCGTGCGCGGTTCGCGGACCTGCCGGGGCGGGCGCGCGCCCTGCGGGCCGACACGGAGCGGCGGTTCCCCATCGTCACCCGGCTGGCGGCGCGGCTGCTGAGCGTCAACGTGCTGGACGCGGCCACCCGGTTGGCCGCCCAGGCCTTCCTGACCGCGGTGCCGCTGCTCTTCGTCATCGCGTCCCTCGCGCCGGAGAGCGTGCGCAAGGAGCTGCTCGACTCGCTGGTGCGGGTGCTGGGGCTCTCCGGCCCCTCCCGCGAACAGCTCCGCTCGGTCTACGAGTCCGACCCCGGGGGCCTGCGGCAGACGGTGGGGGTGGTGGGCACCGTGATGGCCCTGCTGTCGGCGACGGCCTGCAGCCGGGCGATGCAGCGGGTGTGCGAACGCGCCTGGCACATGCCGAAGTCGGCGGCGCGGATCGCGGCCTGGCGCTGGTTCGCCTGGGTGTGCGCGGCGCTGGTCTACCTGGCGGTCCAGGGGCCGCTGCGGGAGGGCTTCGGTGCCGGCCGCTGGCTCGGCGTCCCGCTGTCCCTGGTGACCGCGGTGGGGATCTGGTGGTGGACCCAGCACCTGCTGCTCGGCGGCCGGATCGGCTGGCGGCCGCTGCTGCCGGGGGCGCTGCTCACGGCGCTGTTCCTGGAGGCGGCGGTCTTCGCGGCGCCGCTGTACGTCCCGACGGCGCTCAACCGCAGCCTGCAGACGTACGGCTCGCTGGGCTCGGTGTTCACCCTGCTGTCCGGTCTGATCGCGCTGTGCGTCGTGGCGACCGTGTGCCTCACCGTGGGTGCCGTGTTCCACGGCGACCAGCCGGGGGCCGGCGCCGCGCCTGCCGCGCCCGGCCCGCCGGGGGAGGGCCGGGCGGGCGGCGGTCAGGCGGCCGGTGAGCGGTCCGGCCTGTAGTGGGAGAGCGCCCAGATGATGAAGATGTCGAGCGCGATCAGGATGATCGACCAGAACGGCAGGTAGGGCAGGTAGAGGAAGCTCACGATGATGCCCAGGCCCGCCAGGACGACGCCCATGATGCGTGACCAGAGCGCGGCGCCGCTGAGGAGTCCGGTGCCCGTGACCACCAGCAGCACGCCGAGGACCAGGTGGATCCATCCCCACGCGGTCAGGTTGAACTTGTAGACGTAGTCGCCGATCCGCGCGTACACGTTGTCCGCGGCGATCCCCGAGATGCCCTGGAAGATGGCCAGGACGCCGTCGACGAGCAGCAGGACGCCGGCGAAGGTGACGCCGCCGTACGCCCACGCGCTGTGGTTGCCGCTCTTGGGTGTGGGTGTGGGTGTGGTGCCGGTGGCTGCCATGGCTGCCTCCTCGCGGTGACGGTGCTTCAGTGCCGCAGCGCCCGCTCCACCTGGGCCTTGACCGTGCCCGTCAGGTCGCGGTTGCTGCGTACCGTGGCCTCGCCGGACTTCTGCGGGGCCACGTCGGCGACGTTGACCACAGCGGCGTCGAGGAGGTTCCCGCTGGTGTCGCGGAAGGTCACCTCGACGGTGTACGTGGCCTGCTTGTCGCCGCTGTTGGTGGCCGTGACCTTGGTGGTGGCCTTGCCGCCCTCCACGGTCACGGGGTCGAGCCTGACGTCGTCCTTCGCGTTGACGCCGTTCTTGATCTTCGCCAGCTGGGACTGCGCGGCGGCGGTCGCCGAGGCGACGGCCTCCGCGCCCTCGGACACCAGCGAGGACGCGGCGGACGCGGCCTTCGACGCCTTCTCGGCGGGGGTGCTCTCGTTGTCCGAGCAGGCACTCGCGGCCAGCGCGGTGGCGGACAGTACGACTGCCGCGCACATCGCACGGGCCCGGTACGGCCTCGTCATTCCCTACCTCCACAGTTTCATGCGCCCCAAATGGCACACAATTCACAATACGGATTAAATTGCCGTGTCGCGTGGTGAAGGAGAGGCGGCGGTGGCATGGCGGATTCAACGCCCGGGCGGCGTGACGATCTCGCCGAACTGCGCGCCCGGCTGTCGGCACTGGAGGCGCGGGAGTCCGTTCCCGCGGGCGCCGGACCGCAGGCCCCGCCGCCTCACCGGCGACGACCGGTGCGGGCCTTCTTCTCGGCCCTGTTCATCGTCGTGGCCTGCGTCTTCGTGCCGCTGAGCGCGCTGGCCGTCTGGGTGGACTCCGAGGTCGGCGACACCGACCGCTACGTCGCCACCGTGGCCCCCCTGGCGAGCGACCCCGCCGTGCAGAACGCCGCCGCCGACCGGATCACGTCCGTGGTGATGCAGCACATCGACGTCAAGAGCCTCCTGGACGAGGTCGCCCCGCAGGACCGCCCCCTCCTGGACCGGCTGCTGGGTCGCGTCTCCGGCCCGCTGACCAGCGGCATCGAGAGCCTGGTGCACTCCACGGCGGAGAAGGTCGTGCGCAGCGACGCCTTCGAGAAGGTGTGGACCGACGCCAACCGCAGGATCCACGGCTCGCTGGACAAGGCGCTGACCGGCGAGGGAGGCGGTGCGGTCAAGCTCACCAACGACACCGTGGCCGTCGACCTCGCCCCCGTCATCGACCAGGTCAAGCAGCGGCTGGTCGACGGGGGCCTGAGCATCGCCGCGAAGATCCCCGAGGTCCACACCGACTTCACCGTCGTCCGCTCCGAGAAGGTCGGCAAGATCAGGACCGCCTTCCGGCTGCTGCAGCTCGCCGGCTTCTGGCTGCCGATCGTCACCGTCGTCCTCGCGGCCGCGGGCGTGCTGCTCGCCCTGCGCCGGCGCCGCGCCCTGGTCGCGGCCGCGCTGGGTTTCGCCGCCGCCGCCCTCGTGCTCGGCGCGGCGCTGACCGTCTTCCGGGCGATCTACCTCGACGCGCTCCCCGCGAGCGTCGACCAGCAGGCCGCCGGGACGGTCTACGACACCCTCATCCGCTTCCTGCGCCAGACCGTCCGCGCGGTGTTCGTGCTCGGCGTCGTCGTCGCCCTCGGTGCCTGGCTGAGCGGCCCCGGGCGGTACGCCCGGCGGACCCGCGGGGTGTGGGAGTCCGTGCTGGGCGGCGCGGGCGACGCGGCGCACCGGGTGGGGCTGCGGACCGGTCCCGTCGGTCCTTGGCTCGTCCGCCACAAACTGCTGGTCGGCTGGATCGTGGTGGCGGCCGCGGCGCTCGCGCTCGCCTTCTGGTCCTATCCGACCGGCTGGGTCGTCGTCGGGCTGGCCCTCGCCGTCGTCCTCGTCCTCGCCGTCGTGGAGTTCCTGGCCCGCCCCGACTGAGCGCTCACCCGATCGGTCGCCCCGCGCTGCGGCGGGAAGGCCGCCGCCGGAGGCTGACCGGAGGGCCCGCCGGCGGAGGAGAGCAGCCATGAGCCAGACGCAGCCGGCGGGCGGGCGATGACCTTCGGGCTGGCACGCCGCCAGGTACGGCCCAGGGTGCCGCTGCGGCACGGCGAGGGGGACCGTTCCCTGCTCACCAGCGTGCAGGGGCTCGCCGCGCTGTCACTGGACGCCCTCAGCTCGGTGGCGTACGGCCCCGAGGCCATCGTCCTCGTGCTGGTCGCCGCCGGGACCGCGGCGCTGACCGTGACGCTGCCCGTCATGCTGGTCATCGCGGGGCTGCTGGTCGTCCTGGTCATCTCGTACGGGCAGGTCATCGCCGTGCACCCGGACGGCGGCGGCTCCTACGCCGTGGCCAAGAAGGACCTCGGGGCGCGGGTGAGCCTCCTGGCGGCGGCCAGTCTGGTCGTCGACTACGTGCTCACCGTCGCCGTCAGCCTGGCCGCCGGCGCCGCCAGCCTCGCCTCGGCGTTCCCTTCGCTCACCCCCTACCTGCTGGAGATCTGCCTCGGCGGGCTCGCCCTGCTCACCCTGGTGAACCTGCGCGGCGTCGCCGACAGCGCACGGGTGCTGATGCTGCCCGCCGCCCTGTTCGTCCTGTGCATCGGCGGGATCGTCGTCGTCGGCCTGCTGCGCTCGCACCCCGCGGCGGTCGTGGGCAGCGCGCAGCCCGTCCACGCGACCGAGGCGCTGAGCGTGCTGCTGGTCCTGAAGGCCTTCTCCTCCGGCTGTTCCGCCCTGACCGGCGTGGAGGCCATCGCCAACTCCGTGCCCTCCTTCCGGCCGCCCAAGGTGCGCCGCGCCCAGCGCACGGAACTGATGCTCGGCGTGCTCCTGGGGCTCATGCTGATCGGGCTGGCGTTCCTGATCCGCCGGGACGAGGTCGCCCCGCGCGGCGGCGTGACCCTGCTGGCCCAGCTGACCGCGGGCTCCTTCGGCACGGGATGGCCGTACTACGCCAGCAACCTGCTGGTCACCCTCGTCCTCGGCCTGGCCGCGAACACCAGCTTCGGCGGCCTGCCGGTCCTGATGAGCCTGCTCGCCCGCGACAACCGGCTGCCCCACGTCTTCGGGCTGCGCGCCGAGCGGCCCGTCTACCGCTACGGCGTCGTCGCCCTCGCGGTGGTGGCGGCACTCTTGCTCGTCGCCGTCGACGCGCAGACACAACGGCTCATCCCGCTCTACGCCATCGGTGTGTTCACCGGCTTCACCATCAGCCAGACCGGGCTCGTCCGGCACTGGGCGGGGGCACGCCCGCGCGGGTGGGCGCGGCGGGCGGCGCTCAACGGGCTGGGCGCCCTGCTGACCGCGCTGGCCGGGGTGATCCTGGTGACCACCAAGTTCACCGAGGGCGCGTGGATGGTCGTCGTCGTGGTGCCGCTGCTGATGCTGCTCTTCGCCCGCATCGAGCACTACTACACGGAGGTCGGCAGGGAACTCGCCCTGGGCACCGTCCCCGAGCGCCCGCGACGCACCGACAGCCTGGTCATCGTCCCCCTCGGCGGGGTCAGCCGGCTCGCCCGGCACGCGCTGACCGCGGCCATCGCCCTCGGCGACGAGGTCGTCGCGGTCACCGTCGAACCCGACCAGGCCAAAGCGCGCGAACTGCTCGACACCTGGGCCCGCTGGCAGCCGGGCGTCCGCCTCGACGTCATCGAGAGCCCGCACCGCTCCCTGGTGCTGCCGATCCTCTCCTACGTCCGCCGCATGTCGCAGGACGGCCGCCAGATCGCCGTCCTCATCCCCGAGATCCAGCCGCGGCACGCCCGCTACCGCATCCTGCAGAACCAGCGCGGCATCCTCCTCGCCACGATCCTGCGCTCGCGCACCGACGCCGTCGTGTGCCTGCTGCCGTACCGGCTGGACATCTGACGCGGCGCCCGCCACGGGCACGGTTGCGCCTACCATCGCCGCCGTGAGAACCGAAGCGCACACGGGTGGCCGGGTCCTGGTCGCCGACGACGACGCGGCCATACGCCGGTCCCTGCAACGGGGACTGCGCCTGGACGGCTTCTCGGTGAGCCTGGCCGACGGCGGCAGGGCCGCGCTCGCCGCCGTACGCGACGGGACGCCGGACGTGGTGGTCCTCGACATCTCCATGCCCGACCTCAGCGGGATCGAGGTGTGCCGCACGCTGCGCGAGCGGGGCGACGACGTCCCCGTCCTGATGCTCTCCGCCCTCGACGAGGCGGCCGACCGGGTCGCCGGGCTCCAGGCGGGCGCCGACGACTACCTGGTCAAGCCGTTCGCGCTGCAGGAGCTGGTGCTGCGGCTGCGGGCGCTGCTGCGCCGCCGTCCCCCCGCCGCGGGCGGCCGGGGGCGCGCCGGGGGCCTGCTGGTCGACCCGGCGGCACGGGAGGCCCGGCTGGACGGGGAGCCCCTGGCGCTGACCCGGCGGGAGTTCGAGCTGCTGGAGGTCTTCGCGCGCAACGCGGGGCTGGTGCTCACCCGCGACCAGCTGCTGGACCGGGTCTGGGGCTACGACTTCGACGTGCGCACGGACGCCGTGGACACCTTCGTCAGCTATCTGCGGCGGAAGATGGAGGTGGGCGGTCGGCCGCGGATCCTGCACACGGTGCGCGGCGTCGGCTTCGTCCTGCGCGACGACCGGGACGCCGGCAAGGACGAACCGTCGTGAGGCTGTCCACGCGGGTCGCGCTCGCGGTGGGCGTGGTCGTCCCGCTGCTCGTCCTCGCCTCCGGTGCGCTGCTGATCCGGCTGGTCGCCGCCGACCTGCACGCCCAGCAGGACGCCCATCTGCGGGAGCGCGCCACGGCCGTCGCGGCGGACGCCAAGGCCCTGCTCCGCGCCACCGCCGCGGACCGCCCTGCGGCCGAACAGGCCCGTACGCGCAGGCTGTTCAGCTCCGCCCTCGACGTGGGCATCCGACTGACCGGCCCCGAGGGCACGGTGTCGGGCGGCCCCCAGCCGGACCCGTCCGCGGCGCTGCCCGCCCGCGCGCCCTCACCGGTCACGATCCTGGCGGGCGGCGCCCGCTGGCGCGTGCTGTCGGTGCCGGTGAACGGGAGCCGCAAGGGTGCCCGGGGCACCCTGTGGCTGTTCTCGCCGGACGCGGCCACCAAGACCCAGCTGCAGCAGGTGCGCCGCCGCGTGGTGACGGTGGCGCTGCTGGCCGCCCCAGTGTCCGGGCTGCTGGCCTGGGCCGCGGCGGGCCGTGCCGTCCGCCCGCTGCGCCGGCTCCAGCAGCGCGCGAGCGGTCTCGACCCGCGGGTCAGCGCCGTACGCCTGGACCACGCACCGGCCGGGATCACCGAGGTCGACGACCTGGCGCGCACCCTGCAGACCGTGCTCGCCCGCTACGACGAGCAGGCCGCCAGGACCGGCGAGGCGCTCGCCACCGCCCGGTCGTTCGCCGCGGTCGCCTCCCACGAGCTGCGCAACCCGCTGATGAGCATGGGCACCAACCTCGACATCCTCGCCGGTCACCCCGGCCTGCCGGACACCGAACGCCACGAGGTCGTGGACGACCTGCGCGCCGAACACGCCCGCGTGCTCGGCCTGCTGGTCATGCTGCGCGCCCTCGCCCAGGGCGACCTCGTCGAGGAGGACGCCTTCGGCCCGGTCGACGCGGCCGAACTCGTCGACGCCGCCGCCGCCGACCTGAGGCGCCGCCACCCCGAGGCGCGGGTCGAGGTGACTGCCGCGCCCGGGCTCCTCGTCCACGGCTGGGAGCAGGGGCTGCGCTCCTTGACGGACAACCTGCTGACGAACGCCGCCGTCCACGGCCGCGGTCCGGGGGGCCGGCCCGACGTCGAGGTGACCCTGCGGCGCGGCCGCGACGAGCGCGCCCCGGCCGTCGTCCTGACCGTCGACGACCACGGGCCCGGCATCCCGCCCGAGGCGCGGGCGGCCGTCTTCGCCCGCTTCCACCGGCGTCCGGAAAGCCCGGGCTCCGGGCTCGGACTCACCCTGGTCGCCCAGCAGATCGCACTGCACCGGGGCACGGTCGCCGTACTGGACCGGCCCGACGGCGCGCCGGGCACCCGCTTCGAGGTGCGCCTGCCGCTCGGCGGCGTCCGCGACGGCGATCGGCCTACCCTGCCGCTGCCGCGCCGCGACTGGCTGTCCGGGCGGACCGGGGAGCCACAAGGTTTCCACAAAGACGCTCCCTAACGTCCGTCGCGAAGGCGCTCCGCGCTTCCGATCCGAAGGAGGACGTCATGCGAAGCCGCACCACCGTCGTGGCCCTGGCCACCGTCGTCACGCTGCTGGGCCTCGCCGGCCCCGCCACCGCCGACGGCGGCGGCTCCCCCGCGCCCGCCACCACCCCCACCGGGGACGGTGCCAAGGGCCTGTGCAAGCGTGCCGGGAAGATCGACGCACGCATCGACCGGGCGCTGAAGCGGCTGAACGGGCCGGTCACGCGGCGCGGTTCGATCGAGCGGCTGGAGAAGCGGGTCGCAGCCGCCAGGGCCGCCGGGCACGACGAGATCGAGACCTACCTCAACGACCGGCTGACCTTCCGCAAGTCCCTGCTGCCCACCCTGGAGAAGCGCCGCACCGACCTCGCCCGGGTCCGCACCTGGTGCGACTCCCACGACAACGGCGCCGCCTCGTGACCCGCCGCCTCGCGGCGCTCGCCGCGGCCGCGGCGGCCTGCGCGGCGCTGCTGACCGCCTGCGGCCCGTCCGCCGCCCCCTCCTCGGCCCCGACCGCCCCCGCCACCGTCCCCTCGGCACCCGCCGCGCCATCGGAGTTCGCCCGCATCGTCGACGACGCCGAGAGCGCCGCCGCCGCGGCGGACGCCGACGCGGCGCGCGGCGACGACTGATCAGGCCGGGTCCAACAGGGCAATGCAGCTAGGGCCGTGGCTGGTCCAGCCGGCGCCGGACGGTGGCCCAGTCCGGGGCGGGCGGGGGCGTGGGTGGGGAGCCCGTTGCGAGGTCCTTGAAGCCGCTGGACGTGGACACGCACACCACGGGGCCGTCGAAGCGGTCCGCGCCGTACTGGCGCAGGCCGGCCAGGCCGGCCGCGGCGGACAGTTCGGTCCACAGGCCCGCACGGGCCAGTTCGGCGCGGGCTGCGGTCAGTTCGGGATCCGTGACGAGCAGGGCCTCGCCGCCGGTGTCGCGTATCGCCGGCACGCCGCGGTAACCGCCCACCTGGCAGGCGATGGAGTAGGCGGCCGTCGGGCCGACCGGGACGGTGGCCGCGGGCACGCCCCGGCGGAGGGCGGCGGCGAGCGGGCCGCCGGCGGCGGGCTCGCAGCTGAACAGGCGGGGGACGGCCGAGGAGAGGCCGAGGCGGCGGAGTTCGGCGAAGCCCTTGGCGACGCCGAAGAGCAGTTCCCCGTAGCCGGTGGGGACGAACACCGCCGCCGGGACGCCGGCGTCGCAGAAGATCTCGTAGGCGACGGTCTTGTAGCCCTCCGCGCCGAAGGGGTGCCCGGTGTGCGTCGCGGTGAGGTTGCTCACCGGGTGGAGGCCGTACTCCTCGCTGATGCGGCGGACCAGTGGCCAGCGCGTCTCCACGGGCACGGTCAGCACCTCGGCGCCGTAGGCGTGCAGGAAGGAGAGGACCGCCGGGGGCGCCTGCGGCGAGGTGAGGACGACGCAGCGAAGCCCGGCCCGGGCGGCGTACGCGGCGGCCGAGGCGCCGTGGTTGCCGGAGGAGGCGACGACCACGCCGGGCGCGCCGCAGCCGAGGGCCGCGCTGACCGTGCAGCGGTTGAGGCGGTCCTTGTGGCTCCAGGTCGGGTTGCGCGACTCGTCCTTGACCAGGACCCCGCCGCCCAGTTCGACCAGCGGGGTGCCGCCCTCGCCGAGCCCGGGCGCGGTGAGCGGCGGCAGCAGGGGCGCCCAGCGGTCCAGGCCGTGCCGGGCGGAGGCGGTGTCCGGGGTGCCGAACAGGCCGTCCGGGACGCGGTCGTAGGCGTAGTCGACCTCGACGGGGTACGAGACGGCGTCCGTGCTCGTGCGCGGACAGCCCTCCGTCAGCGGCGGCCACAGGGGGTAGCCGACGGCGGGGTCGCCGAGGGAACGCTGGCCGACGGCCAGGGAGTCCGTTGCCACAGCTCCGAGGGTAGTGGCCCGGGCCCAGGGCTCACCTGGCACTTCCCGTAGAGTGCGGCTGCTGTGCCCGACCGTTCCCGCCGACTCCCGAGGTGACCGTGATGGACGACGACGCGTCCGCTCCCGTGGCCGTCGTCGGGATCGGCGCCGACGGCTGGGCCGGGCTGCCCGCGGTGTCGCGCGAGGCGCTCACCGGGGCCGGGGTCGTCATCGGCGGCCCGCGCCAGCTCGAACTGCTGCCCCCGGAGGTCACCGCCGAGCGGGTCGCCTGGCCCTCGCCGCTGCGGCCGGTCGTGCCGGGGCTGATCGCCGCCCACGCCGGGCGGCGGATCGCGGTGCTGGCCAGCGGCGACCCCATGTTCCACGGCATCGGGCGGACCCTCACCGAGGTGCTGGGCGCGGACCGGCTGCGGGTGCTCCCGCACCCCTCGTCGGTGTCGTACGCCTGCGCGCGGCTGGGCTGGGCGGTGGAGGACACCGACGTCGTGAGCCTGGTCGGGCGGCCGCTGCCCGCGCTGGCGGGCGCGCTGCACGACGGGCGCCGCGTGCTGGCGCTGAGCCGGGACGCGGACACCCCGGCCGCCGTGGCCGGGCTGCTTCGCGAACGGGGCTACGGCGCCAGCCGGTTGCGGGTGCTGGAGCAGCTCGGCTCGGCCCGCGAACGGATCCTGGACGGCATGGCCGCCGACTGGCCGCACCCGCCGGGCGATCCGCTGAACGTCGTCGCGGTCGAGTGCGCCGCGGACCCCGCCGCCCCGAGGCTGGGCCTGGTCCCCGGGCTGCCGGACACCGCGTACGAGCACGACGGGCAACTGACCAAGCGCCACGTACGGGCCGCGACCCTCGCCGCGCTCGCACCCGCGCCCGGCGAACTGCTGTGGGACGTGGGCGGCGGCTCGGGCTCGATCGCCGTCGAGTGGATGCGGGCGCACCGCACCTGCCGCGCGGTCACCGTGGAGCGCGACCCCGTCCGCGCCGAGCGCATCACCGGCAACGCGGCCTCGCTCGGCGTCCCGGCGCTGCGCGTGGTGACCGGCGCCGCCCCGGCGGCGCTGGACGGACTGCCCGTCCCCGACGCCGTCTTCGTCGGCGGCGGGCTGACCGCGCCCGGCCTCCTGGAGGCCTGCTGGGCGGCCCTGCGGCCGGGCGGGCGGCTGGTCGCCAACACCGTGACGCTGGAGTCCGAGGCCCTGCTCGCCCGGTGGTACGCCCGGCACGGGGGCGAACTCGTCCGGCTCGCCGTCGCGCACGCCGCCCCGGTCGGCGGCTTCACGGGCTGGCGCCAGGCCATGCCCGTCACCCAGTGGTCCGCCGTCAAACCCGCGGGAGCGCAGCCATGACCGTTCACTTCATCGGCGCCGGACCCGGTGCCGCCGACCTGATCACCCTGCGCGGCCTGCGGATCCTGGCGGCCAGCAAGGTGTGCCTGTACGCGGGGAGCCTCGTCCCCCGCGAACTGCTCGCCGAGTGCCCGCCGGACGCGCGGCTCGTGGACACGGCGCAGCTCACGCTCGACCGGATCACCGAGGAACTGGTCCGCGCCCACGAGGAGGGCCACGACGTGGCCCGGCTGCACTCGGGCGACCCTTCCGTGTTCAGCGCCGTAGCCGAGCAGATGCGCCGCCTCGACGCGGCCGGCGTCCCGTACGAGGTCGTCCCCGGCGTCCCCGCGTTCGCGGCGGCGGCCGCGGCCCTGAAGCGGGAGCTTACGGTGCCGACCGTCGGCCAGACGGTCATCCTCACCCGGATCGCGCAGCAGGCCACGCCCATGCCGGCGGGGGAGGACCTGGCGACGCTGGGCCGCAGCGGCGCGCTGATGGTGCTGCACCTCGCGGCCCGCTACGTCGACCGCGTGGTGGCCGAACTCACCCCGCACTACGGGGCGGACTGCCCGGCGGCCGTCGTCGCGATGGCCTCGCGCCCCGACGAACTCGTGCTGCGCGGGACGCTGGAGGACATCGCCGAGCAGGTGAAGGCGGCCGGTGTGGTCCGCACGGCGGTCATCATCGTCGGCCGCACGCTGGGCGCGGAGCAGTTCCGCGACAGCCACCTGTACTCCGCCGAGCGCGTCCACCGGCACGCGACGGACTGCGCCGCCTCCTCCTAGGAGGCAAGGGTGGTGGTTCGGCTTTCCCGCCGTCTCGCGCCCTTCGGGCGCAAAGCGGCGGGCTGCGGACGGGGAGGGTGGGGCGGGCCTTCGCGGCGGTGTGCGGGGTTGGTCCTCGGCGGGGGTTCAGGCGCCGGAGCGGTTCGCCTGTCCGGTGGCGGGGTCTCGTCGCCGTCCGCGGGTAGAGATGGCCGGTTGCGACGCCCACCGTTCGTGGGTGGCGTGCCCGCCGTGACCGGCGTCTTGCGGGTGCTTCCCCGACATCGGGCCCTGTTCCGCCGACATGGTCGGCGTAAGCGGGCCCGATCTTCTCCGGCTCAAAGATCGGGCCCTGTTCCGCCGAACATGTCGGCGAAAGCGGGCCCGATCTCCCGCCCGCCCTTCGGCAGCACCCCGAATCAGCCGCAGACGCCGGTTACGGCGGGCGCCCACCACCGGCACTGGGCGTGGAAGCGGCCATCTGCACCCGCGCCACCGGAAAGGCACCCCGATCCGGCGCCTGAACCCCCACCACGAGCCGGCCCGCACCCTGCGGCGAAGCCTCCAGCCGCCACCCGCCCGTCCGCAGCCCGCATCCTTGCGACCGTAGGGAGCGAGACGGCGGGACAGCCGACCACCCGGCGACACCGCCCCACCCGCACCGTCAGCCCGCGCGGCCGACGATCGTGCCGGCGCGGTCGATGCAGATGACGTCGACCGCGACGGGCGCCTCGCGAAGGACGCCCATGGCGGTGCGCCGGGCGGCCTCGGCGACGAGGTCGCCGAGCGGGACGCCGTGGGCGAGGCAGGACTGGACGGCGTGGAGGCCCGTGTTGGCCGTGGCGACGGCCTCCGCCAGGGTCTCGTCCGCGCCGCCGCGGCGGGCCAGGTCCGCGAGGAAGGCCTTGTCGACCTGGGAGCGGGAGGAGTGCAGGTCGAGGTGGCCCGCGGCCAGCTTGGAGAGCTTGGCGAAGCCGCCCGCGATCGTGAGCCGGGGCACCGGATGGCGGCGCAGGTACTTCAGCACGGCGCCCGCGAAGTCCCCCATGTCCAGCAGCGCGTCCTCGGGCAGGCCGTGCACGGCGACGGCCACCTTCTCCGACGTCGCCCCCGTGCAGCCCGCGACGTGCGTACGGCCCGCCGCGCGCGCCACGTCCACGCCGCGCCGGATGCTGTCGATCCAGGCCGAGCAGGAGTACGGAACCACGATGCCGGTGGTGCCGAGCACCGACAGCCCGCCGAGAATGCCGAGCCTCGGGTTCCAGGTGCGGCGTGCCAACTCCTCGCCGTCGTCTATGGAGACGGTGATCTCGGCGTCGCAGGCGGCGCCGTACCGGGCGGCGACCTCCGCCAGGTGTTCGCGCATCATCGTGCGCGGGACGGGGTTGACGGCGGGCTCGCCGACCGCGAGCGGGAGCCCGGGGCGGGTGACCGTGCCGACGCCGGGTCCGGCGCGGAAGACGACCCCGCTGCCGGGGGCGCCGTGGCGCACCGCGGCCCGGACGAGCGCGCCGTGGGTGACGTCGGGGTCGTCGCCGGCGTCCTTGACGACGCCCGCCATGGCCCATCCGTCACCGCGCTCCTCCACCGCGAGGGCGAAGGCGGGCCGCTGCCCCCTGGGCAGGGTGATCGTCACCGGGTCGGGGAACTCGCCGCCCAGCAGGGCGGTGTAGGCGGCGGTGGCGGCCGCCGTCGCGCAGGCGCCCGTGGTCCAGCCGTGCCGCAGCCCGGTCCGTTCCAGCTGGGCGCTCCGGCCGCCGCTCACCGCGCACCGTAGGGTGCGGGGATGACCGGCAGACAGCGGCACGTCCTCGTCCTGGGCGGCACCACCGAGGGGCGCCGCCTCGCGGAGGCGCTGGCCGCCGACCCGGCGGCGTGGCGGGTGACCAGCTCGCTCGCGGGGCGGGTGGAACGGCCCCGGCTGCTGCCGGGGGAGGTGCGCACCGGCGGCTTCGGAGGCCCCGAGGGGCTCGCGGCGTGGCTGCGCGCGCACGCGGTCGACGCGGTCATCGACGCCACCCATCCTTTCGCCGGGACGATGTCCTTCAACGCCGCCGAGGCGGCCACGGCCACCCATGTTCCCCTGCTCGCCCTGCGCCGCCCCGGGTGGGTCGCCGGTCCCGGCGACCGCCGGCACCCGGTGGCATCGCTGGCGGAGGCGGCCCGGGTGCTGCCGGGGCTCGGGCGGCGGGTCTTCCTCACCACGGGCCGTACGGGGCTGGCGGCCTTCGCCGGGGTCACGGACCTGTGGTTCCTGGTGCGTTCGGTGGACGCCCCGGAGCCGCCGCACCCGCCGCGGATGGAGGTGCTGCTGGACCGCGGCCCGTTCACCCTGGACGGGGAGCTGGAGCTGATGCGCCGGCACCGCGTCGACGTGCTGGTCACCAAGGACAGCGGCGGTGCCGCCACCGCGCCCAAGCTCGCGGCCGCCCGTGAACTGGGCCTGCCCGTGGTGGTCGTGGAGCGTCCGCCCGTCCCCGGGGGCGTGCCCGTCGTCCCGGACGTGCCGGGCGCGCTGGAGTGGCTCCGCGCGTACGGCCCGAGCGGGCGCCCTGGGCGTCAGGCCGGATAGCGCCGGGGCGTCCACACCACCGTGGTGCCGTCGCCGCGCCGTACCGCCCTCGTCTGCGACGAGCCGACCAGCAGCACGCACCGCATGTCGACGGTCGCCGGGTCCAGGTCCTCCAGCGTGGTGACCCGTACGGCCTGCTCGGGTCCGCCGACGTCCCGCGCGACGACCACGGGCGTGCCCGGCACACGGCCCTCGCGCAGCACCTTCAGCGCGTTCTCCAACTGCGTCCTGCGGCTGTGGGAGGCCGGGTTGTAGAGGGCGAGCACGAGGTCGGCGGCCGTGGCGGCGCGCAGCCGCTCCTCGACGACCGTCCAGGGCTTGAGCCGGTCGGAGAGCGAGACGACCGCGTAGTCGTGGCCGAGGGGCGCGCCCGCGAGCGCGGCCGCCGACTGGGCGGCGGTGATGCCGGGCACGACCCGTACGCGGACGCCGAGGTAGGGCTCCGCGGAGGCGGCCTCCAGCACGGCCGTGGCCATGGCGAAGACGCCCGGGTCGCCCGAGGACACCACGGCGACCTTCCGTCCGCGCCGGGCGAGGTCGAGGGCGAACTCGGCGCGTTCGGCCTCAACGCGGTTGTCGGAGGCGTGCCGCAGCTGCCCGGGACGGACCGGGACGCGGTCCATGTAGGTGGTGTAGCCCACGAGTTCGTCGGCCCCGGCGAGGGCGGACCTCGCCTCCGGCGTCAGCCACATGGGCCCGGCCGGGCCGAGCCCGACGACCACGACCTCGCCGTCCGCCGGGGACGGGTCCGCGGCGGGCCGCTCGTCGACGCGGCTGGGCAGCACGGCGACGGCGAAGTAGGGCACGGACTCCGGGTCGACGTCGGTAAGCATCTCCTGGCGTTCGGCGTCCATCGTGGCGCGCTCGACGTAGTGCGCGTCCTCCAGCCGCCCGGCCGTCTCCAGGGCCCGGCGCACGGCGGGGAAGGTGCGGCCGAGCTTCATCACGGCCGCCGCGTCCGCCGTCGCGAGGCGCGCGGCCAGCTCCTCCTCCGGCAGGGTGCCGGGCAGGATCGTCAGCACCTCCTCACCCTCCACCAGGGGCCGCCCGATGCGGGCGGCGGCGGCGCTGACGGAGGTGACGCCGGGGACGACCTCGGCGGGGTAGCGGTCGGCGAGCCGCTTGTGCATGTGCATGTAGGAGCCGTAGAAGAGCGGGTCGCCCTCCGCGAGGACGGCGACGGTGCGCCCGGCGTCCAGGTGCGCGGCGAGCAGCTCCGCCGATTCGGCGTAGAAGTCGTCCAACGCGCCCCGGTAGCCGCCGGGGTGGTCGGTGGACTCCGTCGTGACGGGGTACATCAGCCGCTCCTCGATCTGCTCGGGGCGGATGTGCGCCGCGGCGATGGAGCGGGCGATGCTGCGGCCGTGCCGGGCGCAGTGGTAGGCGATGACGTCGGCGGAGCGGATGACCTCCACGGCCCGTACGGTCATCAGGGAGGGGTCGCCGGGGCCGAGGCCCACTCCGTAGAGACGGCCGGTGGTCATAGGATTTCGCTTTCCGTCGCAATGGCGTTGAGGGCGGCGGCCGCCAGGGCGCTGCCGCCGCGCCGGCCCCGCACCACCAGGTGTTCCAGGCCCGAGGGGTGGGCGGCCAGGGCGTCCTTGGACTCGGCGGCGCCGACGAAGCCGACGGGCACGCCGATGACCGCGGCGGGGCGCGGTGCGCCCGCCTCGATCATCTCCAGCAGCCGGAACAGGGAGGTCGGGGCGTTGCCGACGGCGACGACCGCGCCCTCCAGGCGGTCCCGCCACAGTTCCATCGCGGCGGCGCTGCGGGTAGTGCCGAGTTCGGCGGCGAGGGCCGGGACGGCGGGGTCGGAGAGGGTGCAGACCACCTCGTTGTCCGCGGGCAGTCGCCCCCGGGTGACACCGCTGGCGACCATCTGCACGTCGCACAGGATCGGCGCCCCGGCGCGCAGCGCGGCCCGCGCGTCGGCGACGACCGACGGGCTGTAGACCAGGTCCCGTACGAGGTCGGTCATGCCGCAGGCGTGGATCATGCGGACGGCGACCTGCGCCACGTCCGGCGGCAGACCGTCGAGTTCCGCCTCGGCGCGGATGATGGCAAAGGACTGACGGTAGATCTCCGGTCCGTCCTTCTCGTACTCGATCACGTCGTCCTCGGGGGTGGTGGGGTGCTGGTGCGGCGGGCGGTGTCCAGGGCGGCGGGCAGGTCCGCCGCGGCGGCGGTGGAGACGGCGCCCGCCGTGGCGAGGCGGTAGCGGCCGTCGGCGCCGGCGACGACGTCGACCCACGAGCCGTCCGGGTGGCCGCAGCGGCGTTCGCAACCGGAGAAGTGCACGGGCAGCAGGCGGTGCCCGGGCCCGGGGGCGGCGTCGCGCAGCGCGGCCCCCGCGTCGGCGCGCACGTCCGCCAGGGACTTGGCACATCCGGGCCGCCCGGCGCAGGCGGTCGCACCGCGCCACGGGGAGTCCTCGCCGGTCAGGAACCCGGCCGCGGTCAGGCGGTCCAGCGCGTCCTGCGCGGCGGCGCGCGGCAGGCCCGGCAGGACGACACCGCGCCAGGGGGTCACCCGCAGCTCCCCGGCGCCGGACCCGGCGACCTGGGCGAGGAGCCGCCACGCCCCGGTCGTGAGACGGCCCAGGCGGACGCCCACGGACAGCGCGCAGGTGGTTCCGTCGGGGTGCGGGACGAGGCCGAGCCGGGGCGGGCAGCCCGCAGTGGCATCCGAGGGCCCGGCGTCCGAGGGCCCGGCGGGCGGGACGGGCGGGGCGCCTTCGGCGCGCAGCCGCGCGGCGAGTTCGTCCCCGTCCGGGTCGATGTCGGCGATCCGCCAGGCACGGGCGCCGCGTTCGGCGGCGAGCGTGAGGAAGGTCTCGGCGGCGCGTACCGCCCAGCGTGGGGCCTCGGTGGCAGGCAGCTCGGCGACAGGCTGCCCGGCGAGGCGGAGTTCGGCGGTGGCGGCGCCGGGCCGCGCGATCAATGTCACATCGGCGCGGAGGGCGGCGGTGTCGCCGCGGCCGTCGTCGAGGGCGAAGAGGAAGCGCCCGGAGAGTCCGGCGGCGGCCGGGCTCGCGCACAGCAGGGCGTCCAACTCCCGTATCCAGCACCGCAGGTCGCCGTGGCCCCGGCCGTCGAGTCCGGCGAGCGGGGAGGCGACGAGGTTGCGGGCCCGTTCGTGGGCCCATGAGGGCAGCAGTCCGGCCTCGCCGAGCAGTGCCGCCAGCTCCGTCCCCGCGCCGGGGTCGCGGAGCCCGCGCACCTGCAGGTTCCCGCGGGAGGTGAGGTCGATGCGGCCGTCGCCGAGGCGGTCCGCGGCGGTCGCCGCGGCCTCGGCCTGACGTATCGTCAGCAAGCCGCCGGGGATGCGGATCCGGGCGAGGGCGCCGTCGTCGGCGGCGTGCAGCCGCAGTGCTCCGGGGCAGGCGTCGTCGCGTCCGCGCCCCGCCGTCGCTGCGGCGAAGGCGCCGCTCACGGGTGGATCGGAGGGCGACGGCATGGCCGCGAGCATACCCGCGGCCGTCAGCGTGCCGTCCGGACCGTGAGGCCGCGTGACGGCGCGGGCCCGTCCCGCCGACCTCCGCCGCGTCGCCTCGCCCGGTACGCGCATCCGCCCGTCGCCGCCGGTCGCCGACGCTCTCCGCCGTCTCCGTCCGCACGGCCCGGTCCGGCAAGGCCTCCCCCGCCGAATGCGGCGCCTGTTCCGGCGACCGCCAGGTCGGCAACCTCTGCCTCAGGGGTCGCCGGGCTTCAACGACGTCGTGGTGAAGGTCGTGGTGAAGAAGGCCGGCACCACCCCCACCGTCGTGCGGGCGCGCACGCGCCGACGTGTTCCGTCCCCCACACCGATCCGAAAGACGGGCCGAAACCCCTTACTATGCTGGGCGGGCAGGTCACCCAGCCGCGCCCACGCCATCGACGGCATCAGCGGAGGAAACCGGTGCGATTCCGGTGCGGTCCCGCCACTGTCACCGGGGCCGGCGCGCGAACGCCGGACCACGGGAGCCAGGAACTCCCGCCGTCCTCCACCGGCCCGGGGCGCGGACCCCGAGGAAGGCACGTCCGACGTGATCCTGCTGCTGTCGACCTCCGACACCGACCTGCTCAGCGCCCGCGCCGCGAACGCCGCCGGCGGGCTCGTCCCGTTCCGCTTCGCCAACCCCGCCCGGCTGCCGCAGGACGAGCTGCCCGGTCTCCTCGACGGCGCCGACCTGGTCGTCGTACGGCTCCTCGGCGGGCGCCGCGCCTGGGAGGAGGGCCTTGACGCGCTGCTCGCGGGGACCCGCCCGGTGGTCGTGCTCACCGGTGAACAGGCGCCGGACGCCCAGCTGATGGAGCTGTCCACCGTCCCCGTCGGCATCGCGGCCGAGGCCCACGCGTACCTCGCGCACGGCGGCCCGGCAAACCTGGACCAGTTGGCCCGCTTCCTGTCCGACACGGTGCTGCTCACCGGTCACGGCTTCGAGCCGCCCGCCTCCGCCCCTTCGTGGGGCAGGCTGGAGCGGGCCGCCACCGCGACCGGCGGCCCGCTGGTCGCCGTCCTCTACTACCGGGCCCACCACATGAGCGGCAACACCGCCTTCGTGGAGGCCCTCTGCACCGCGATCGAGCACGCCGGTGCCCGGGCCCTCCCGCTGTACGTGGCCTCGTTGCGGGCGCCCGAGCCCGAACTGCTGGACGCGCTGCGGGGCGTGGACGCCGTCGTCACCACCGTGCTGGCGGCCGGCGGCACCCGTCCGGCCGACGCCTCGGCGGGCGGCGACGAGGAGGCCTGGGACGCGGGCGCGCTCGCCTCGCTGGACGTGCCGGTGCTGCAGGCGCTCTGCCTGACCTCCTCCCGCGAGACGTGGGAGGGCAGCGACGAGGGCCTGTCCCCGATGGACGCCGCGACGCAGGTCGCCGTCCCCGAGTTCGACGGCCGGCTGATCACCGTCCCGTTCTCCTTCAAGGAGATCGACGAGGACGGCCTGCCCGTCTACGCCCCCGACGCCGAGCGCGCCGCCCGCGTCGCGGGCATCGCCGTCCGCCACGCGCGGCTGCGGCACATCCCGGTCGCGGAGCGCCGGCTGGCGCTGGTGCTCTCCGCGTACCCGACGAAGCACTCCCGCATCGGCAACGCGGTGGGCCTCGACACCCCCGCCAGCGCGGTCGCGCTGCTGCGCCGGCTGCGCGCCGAGGGCTGGGACTTCGGGCCCGGGCAGGAGATCCCGGGCCTGGTCTCCGGTGACGGCGACGAGCTGATCCGCGCGCTGATCGACGCGGGCGGCCACGACCAGGACTGGCTGACCGAGGAGCAGCTGGCGGCCAACCCGGTGCGCATCCCGGCCGCCGACTACCGCCGCTGGTTCGCCGCGCTGCCGCAGGAGCTGCGGGACGCGGTGACGGAGCACTGGGGCCCGCCGCCCGGCGCGATGTTCGTCGACACCAGCGCCAACCCCGAGGGCGACATCGTGCTGGCGGCGCTGCGCCGCGGCAACCTGCTGGTCCTCATCCAGCCGCCGCGCGGCTTCGGCGAGAACCCGATCGCGATCTACCACGACCCGGACCTGCCGCCCTCCCACCACTACCTCGCCGCCTACCGCTGGATCGCCGCCGCGCGGGCCGACGGGGGCTTCGGCGCCGACGCGATGATCCACCTGGGCAAGCACGGCAACCTGGAGTGGCTGCCCGGCAAGAACGCGGCCCTGTCCGCCGCCTGCGGCCCCGACGCCGCCCTCGGCGACCTGCCGCTGATCTACCCGTTCCTCGTCAACGACCCAGGCGAGGGCACCCAGGCCAAGCGCCGGGCCCACGCCACCCTCGTCGACCACCTGGTGCCGCCGATGGCCCGCGCCGACTCCTACGGCGACATCGCGCGCCTGGAGCAACTGCTCGACGAGCACGCCGCGATCGCCTCCATGGACCCGGCCAAGCTGCCCGCCGTCCGCGCCCAGATCTGGACGCTGATCCAGGCCGCCAAGCTCGACCACGACCTGGGCCTGGAGGACCGGCCGCACGACGCCGAGTTCGACGACTTCCTGCTGCACGTCGACGGCTGGCTCTGTGAGATCAAGGACGCCCAGATCCGCGACGGCCTGCACGTGCTGGGCCAGGCCCCCACCGGCGCCGAGCGGGTCAACCTGGTCCTGGCCATCCTGCGCGCCCGGCAGATCTGGGGCGGTACGGCCGCGCTGCCGGGCCTGCGCGAGGCCCTGGGTCTCGACGAGTCGAAGGCCACCCGGGTGTCCGCGGACGCCGCCGAGGAGCAGGCCCGCGCGCTGGTGCAGGCGATGGAGGACGCCGGCTGGGCGCCGGAGGCCGTCGCCGGGGTCGCGGAGGGTCTGTCCGAGGACGTCTCCCGTGTGCTGGACTTCGCCGCCCGGCAGGTCGTGCCGCGGCTGGCCCGTACGACGGACGAGGCCGAGGCCGTCGTACGCGCCCTGAACGGCGGGTTCGTGCCCGCGGGCCCTTCCGGTTCGCCGCTGCGCGGCCTGGTCAACGTGCTGCCGACCGGCCGCAACTTCTACTCCGTCGACCCCAAGGCCGTGCCGAGCAGGCTCGCCTGGGAGACCGGCCAGGCCCTCGCCGACTCCCTCCTCACCCGCTACCGCGAGGACAACGACGGCACCTGGCCGCAGTCGGTGGGCCTGTCGCTGTGGGGCACCAGCGCGATGCGCACCGCCGGTGACGACGTCGCCGAGGCGCTGGCGCTGCTGGGTGTGCGGCCGGTGTGGGACGACGCCTCGCGCCGTGTCACCGGCGTCGAGGCCGTCCCGGCGCAGGAGCTGGGCCGGCCGCGGGTCGACGTCACCCTGCGCATCAGCGGCTTCTTCCGGGACGCGTTCCCGCACGTCGTGGGCCTGCTGGACGACGCGGTGCGGCTGGCCGCGGGCCTCGACGAGCCGGACGGGGTCAACTTCGTGCGCGCCCACACCCGCGCCGACCTCGCCGCGCACGGCGACGAACGGCGCGCCACCACCCGCATCTTCGGCTCCCGGCCCGGGACGTACGGTGCGGGTCTGCTGCAGCTGATCGACAGCCGGGACTGGCGCAGCGACGCCGACCTCGCCGAGGTCTACACGGTCTGGGGCGGCTACGCGTACGGGCGCGGTCTCGACGGGCGGCCGGCCCGGGAGGAGATGGAGACCGCCTACCGGCGGATCGCGGTGGCCGCGAAGAACACCGACACCCGCGAGCACGACATCGCCGACTCCGACGACTACTACCAGTACCACGGCGGCATGGTCGCCACCGTCCGCGCGCTGACCGGCCGTTCCCCCGAGGCGTACATCGGCGACTCCACCCGGCCGGAGACGGTGCGCACCCGCACCCTGGCCGAGGAGACCTCCCGGGTCTTCCGCGCCCGGGTGGTCAACCCCCGCTGGATCGAGGCGATGCGGCGGCACGGCTACAAGGGCGCCTTCGAACTGGCCGCCACCGTCGACTACCTCTTCGGCTACGACGCCACGACCGGCGTCGTGGCCGACTGGATGTACGACAAGCTCGCCCGCACCTACGTACTGGACCCGGAGAACCGCGCCTTCCTCCAGGAGGCCAACCCCTGGGCCCTGCACGGCATGGCGGAGCGGCTGCTGGAGGCGGAGTCGCGCGGCATGTGGGCCGAGCCGGACCCGGAGGTCGTCGAGCAGTTGCGCCAGGCCTTCCTGGAGACGGAGGGCGACCTGGAGGGCGGCGAGTAGGGCCTCAGCCGATCGTCGGCGCCGCCGAGGCCGGCGGCGCCGCCGAGGGGTTGACCACGAGCGTCGGCTCGCCCGGGACGGGCGTCGGCGCGACCAGGTCCCTGGGGTCCGTGGTGGGACTGGCGGTGGTCTGCGCGACGATCGTCGGGAAGTCCACCAGCCCGGTCCGCTCCATGACGGTGATGTGGTCCAGCACGGTGTCGTTGGCCTGGTCGGCCAGCTGCCGCACGAGGCTGTTCATGGTGGTGGAGCGGACCTTGGCGATCGTGTTGAAGATCTGGCCGTGGGTCAGCCGCAGGATGTTGGCGAGCTTGCTGTCGAAGTCGCCGCCGGAGGCGGAGGACAGGGTGCCGAGGAAGCCCATCTGCTGCGGCGTGGGCTGGTTGGGCAGCGGGATGCCGAGTTGTGCGGCCACCGTTCGGTCGGCGCTGTCCAGCGCGGTGTGCCCGTCGATGAGGTGCCGTCCGGCGGTCTTGACCGCTTGTGTCGTGCCCTTCTGCTCCGCCATCTGCCCGGCGGGGAACTCCCACAGCCCGGCGAGCCGCACCTTGACGACGAATTCCCGGTCGAGGGGGGTCAGCGGGCCGTACGGGGTGGTCACGGCCTGCGCCTCGGGGGAGGACGCCGCGACGTCCGCCCCGGACATCGCCGGGTACACGAGCGCGGCGATCGTGCACACCAGCGCTCCGGCGACCAGGGCGGTCCCCGCCGTGAACCGGTTGGCCTTCATCGCGCCTCCTGGGTCGGGATTCGTACGCGCTTCCGGACGGTAGGGCCCGTCGCGGCGCGGCGGTACTCCTGAGCGGTTTCCCTGAGCGCGCACGGTGCTTGTTGGTACGGTGCAAACTTTCGCCTGTGCAAATGTTGGGGGTATGTCTCTCTCGCCCCGGCTCTTGGGCCGGGCGACGGTTCCCCGTAACGCGGACGTAGGCCCGGGGCGCGAGCCTGGGCGGATGGATGCCACCGCGCTGGCGCGTTCCCTGCTGGAACCGGTCCCGGCCCACCGGACCGCCGGGATCCAGGTGCTGCGGGCCGGGGACTGCGCCGCGGAGGTGGCGCTGGACACCCCGTACGGGCTGACCAACGTGATCGGCAGCCTGCACTCCAGCGGGCTGATCGCCCTCCTCGACGCGGCCGGACTGGCCGCGGTGATCGCCGCGGTCGAGGCCCCGGGGGAGTTCGACGGCGTGGTGCCGCTCGGGGCCGCGGCGACGGTCGAGTTCCTCGCCCCGGCACGCGGCCGCCTGGTGGCCTCCTGCGCGCTGGACGGGTCCGCGCGCCGCGCGCTGCGGGGCGTGCTGTGCGGGGAGCGCGACCGGGCGCGGCTGGCGACGGCCGCGGAGATCAGGGACGCGACGGGCGCCGTGGTGTCCCGCGGCGGCTTCGACTGGAGCGTCCGCCGGATGCCCCGCGCCTGACCGGGAAACGCCCGGCGAACATCTGACGGCGGGACAGGGACGGTGCCTCCGGGGCGCGTTTCCCGCCGTACGGTGACCGCACTGCAGGACGGACCGGCGGGGAGCGGGGCGAGCGGTGGGCGACTGGCTGAGCGCCGACAACGTGGTGGCGGTGCTGACCGCGCTGCTCGGTCTGGTGGTCTCCGTCGGGGTGGTCTGGTACGAGCGCCGCGTCCCGCGCCGCCGGCGCATCGGCTACCGCGTCCAGATGGACACCCCCATCGGCAGCGACGACCCCGACGGCGGGGGCGGCGGCCGCAGCGTGCGGATAGGGCTCTTCAACGACCTCCCCGACATGTCGGACGCCACGCTGGTCCTGATCCGCGTCGAGAACGACGGCGGCGAGGCCGTCACCGACGCCGACTACACCAACCGGGACCACGACCGCGCGCTCACCGTCGTCTTCGCCGGACGCACGGTGCGGGGCGTCGCCGTCACCGAGGCCGACGCGGGGCCGCTGATGGACCACTTCGCGCCCGCCGGGGACACCGGCGGCGTGCGTCACCAGGGCAACGTGATCCACCTGCCGCGGGTCCCCCTCAACCGGGGCCAGCACTTCAAGCTGCTCGTGCTCCTCACCGGCGGCCACGTCGGCGGCGGAGTCCGGATCACCGGCGGCATCCGCGACGGCGTGGTGGTCCCCAACAAGGCCATGCCGGTCGACTCCAAGCCGCCGCTGTTCAGCCGGGCCGCCCGGTGGCTCACCATCCTGCTCACCCTCTGCGTCACCGTCCTGGCCGGGATCATCGTCGTCCGCGAGGACCCGCCGCCGCCGATCGGCTGCGCCACCGGACGGCTCACCGTCACCGGCTCCACGGCCTTCGCCCCGGTCATGGACGAACTCGCCCGCCGCTACGCCGCGGACTGCCCCGACGCGCGGATCACGGTCGACGCGCACGGCAGCAACGAGGGCGTGCGCGAACTGGCCGACGCCCGGGCCCAGGACGTCGTCGCCCTCTCCGACGGCCCCAAGCCGGACGGCAACCCCCGCCTGGACGAGAACCGGGTCGCCGTCTCCGCCTTCGCGCTGGTCGTCAACGAGGACGTCCCCGTCAGGAACCTGACCGTCGAGCAGATACGCCGCATCTACAGCGGGTCCGTCGTCAACTGGAGCCAGCTCGGCGGTCCCGACCTGCCCGTCCTCCTCATCAGCCGCAACGCCGACTCCGGCACCCGCGACCTGTTCCGCCGCCACGTCCTCGGCGGCCACGGCGAGCCCGCGTTCACCTCACGCGACTGCCGCAACCGCAACTCCCCCGACGACGAGGTCATCCGCTGCGAGCTGGACAGCACCGGCCAGGTCCTGGAGACCGTCGCCCGCCTCCCCGGCGCCATCGGCTACGGCGAACTGCGCGCCGCCACCGCCTCCCCGGGCCTGCACACCCTGGCCATCAACGGCCGCACCCCCACCCCGGCCGCCATCGGCGACAGCAGCTACCCCTTCACGGAGATCGAGTACGCCTACACCTACGACCGCCCCGCCACGGGTTCGCTCGCCGCGAGCTTCCTCACCTACATGATCCGCGGCGCCGGCCAGGACGTCGTGAGGTCCCACGGCCACCTCCCCTGCTACAGCCCCGAGGGCCTCCCCCGCTGCCACCCCTGACCCGTCGCCGCGCGGCGTGGCGGGCACACGCCGGGGCACACCGGTTGTACCGGGGGACGTCACGTGGGGTTCGCCGGGGGTGGGGCGGGGCGGTGGGGGGCGGCGTTACCGTGGGGTCAGACGTACGCGCGTTCGCGCGGACCCGGAGGTGAGAGGCGACATGACGACGCTCCCGCACCCCGCGGACCTGGATCTGCTCGCCGGGATGCAGGTCGACTACACCGACCAGGACGATCCCGTGCTGATCCGGCCGGACGGCAGTCCGGTGGAGACGTGGCGCGAGAACTACCCGTACGACTTCCGCATGGAGCGCAAGGAGTACGAGTGGCACAAGCGGCTCCAGCAGATAGAGCTGCTGAAGCTGCAGAGCTGGATCAAGGAGACCGGCCGGCGGCTGGTGATCGTCTTCGAGGGGCGCGACGCGGCCGGCAAGGGCGGGACGATCAAGCGCTTCACCGAGCACCTGAACCCGCGCGGGGCGCGGGTGGTGGCGCTGGAGAAGCCGACCGAGCGCGAGCGCGGGCAGTGGTACTTCCAGCGGTACGTGGAGCACCTGCCGACCGCGGGGGAGATCGTGCTCTTCGACCGGTCCTGGTACAACCGGGCCGGCGTGGAGCGGGTCATGGGCTTCTGCACGGAGGACGAGTACCAGCGGTTCATGCGGCAGGCGCCCGGTTTCGAGCGGATGCTCGTGGACGACGGCATCGACCTGGTGAAGTTCTGGTTCTCCGTGTCGCGCGACGAGCAGCGCACCCGCTTCACCATCCGCCAGGTCGACCCGGTGCGGCAGTGGAAGCTCAGCCCGATGGACCTGGCGTCCCTGGACCGGTGGGACGACTACACCGAGGCCAAGGTCACGATGTTCCGGGAGACCGACACCGAGCAGGCGCCCTGGACGGTGGTCAAGAGCAACGACAAGAAGCGGGCCCGCGTGGAGGCGATGCGCAGCGTGCTGGGCCGCTTCGACTACGGCGACAAGGACGAGGAGGTCGTGGGCGTGCCCGACCCGAGGATCGTCGGTGCCGCCGCGAACCTGCTCGAGGCCGGCGAGGCCTGAGGCCCGAGGACGGATCGTCCTTCGACGCCCGTCCGCGCGGGTGGGGCCGCCGTCCGTATCCGGTCGTGCGCAAGGGGTGACGTCGCACGCCCGCCCGACCGCGTTCCCGCGACGCGGGCGAGGCCGCCCCGGAGGTTCCGGGGCGGCCTCGCCCGTGTGCGGCGCCGTACGGCGTCACTTGGTGAAGTACATGTACTTCCAGGGGCCGTAGGTCGTGGTGTTCACCGAGTCGCCCGAGGTGCCCTTGATGTACGAGGACCGCATGCGGGCGCGGATACCGGCCTCACCGGGGGCCCCGAGCTGCACGGCCGACTTCCCGTTGGTGGCGAGCTTGAAGTACTGGCTGCCGCCCGAGTACCACTTGCCCTGGTAGTAGACCTGCAGCTCGAACCGCTGCTTGCGGTTCTTGTAGTAGTTCATGGTCGTGGTGAACACCGGGTCGGTGTTCTTGTGGAACCAGTAGTACGTGGTCGAGCCGATCCTGCCCGTCTTGTAGTGCCGGGAGACGGACGTGGAGACCTTGACCTGGGTGCCGACCGAGCGGGACACGGACTTCGGCGCCGAGTAGAAGTCACCGCCGAACGAGGCCCAGAAGGTGGTGTTCCGGCTGAGCTTGTAGGTCACCTTCAGGTCGCCGTAGGAGTTGACCGTGCCGGTCTTCACCAGCTTCTTCGTGCCGTCCGCCGTCTTGGCGTAGATCGAGATCACGCGGCTCTTGCCGGTCTTGCCGAGGTGGGCGGTGACGGTGGCGGTCGAGCCGTAGGAGTAGGTCGAGTGGTTGGTCTTGATGCCGACCGAGGTGGCCACTCGGGAGACCGCGACGCTGTCCTTGCCGGTGGCGGCGGTGTGCGTGGCGTCGCCCGCGTAGGCGGCGGTGTAGGTGACGGTGCCGCCCGTCGTCGGGGTGTCCGTGAAGCTGAACGTGCCGTTGGACGCGACCGTCTTGGTGCCGAGCGACTTGCCCTTCGGGTAGGTGAGGTCGGTCCGGGTCACGGTGACCTTGGTACCGGTGGGGAAGGGCGCGGCGGACGTGAGCTTGCCCGTGACCGTGATCTTCGTGGCGCGCTTGGCCGACGTGGGGGCGTTCACGGTGAGCGTGGTGGCGGCCCGGGCGACGTTGACGGTGTCCTTGGCCGTGGCGGCGGCGTGGGTGGCGTCGCCGGCGTAGGTGACCGTGTAGGTGTTGTTGCCCTGGGCGGCGGGGGTGTCCTTGATCTGGAAGGTGCCGTCGGCGGCGACGGTCGCGTTGGCCAGCGGGGTGCCGGTCGTGCTGCGGCTGTCGGTCCGGGTGACGGTGACCTCGGCGCCCGCGGTGAAGGGCTCGGTCGAGCCGAGGGTGCCGGTGACCGTGACCTGGGCGCCGGGCAGGGCCGACGTGGGGGCGTTCACGGTGAGCGTGGTGGTGGCCCGGGCGACGTTGACGGTGTCCTTGGCCGTGGCGGCGGCGTGGGTGGCGTCGCCGGCGTAGGTGACCGTGTAGGTGTTGTTGCCCTGGGCGGCGGGGGTGTCCTTGATCTGGAAGGTGCCGTCTTCGGCGACGGTCGCGTTGCCGAGCGGAGTGCCCTCCGAGTCGTCGGGGTCCGTGCGGGTGACGGTGACCTCGGCGCCGGCGGCGAAGGGCTCGGTCGAGCCGAGGGTGCCGGTGACCGTGACCTCGGCGCCCGGCACGGCCGTGGCCGGGGCGCTGACCGTGAGCGTGGTCGCGGCCT
>NZ_JBHYMQ010000009.1:141489-174630 GCF_042742985.1 Streptomyces sp. NPDC058864
GAAGGGCTCGGTCGAGCCGAGGGTGCCGGTGACCGTGACCTCGGCGCCCGGCACGGCCGTGGCCGGGGCGCTGACCGTGAGCGTGGTCGCGGCCTTCGCCGGGTCCTGAAGGACCCGCAGCGAGAGCACGTCGGCGTCGTTCGCCGACACCGCGAACAGGCGGCTGCCGTCCGGTGCCCAGGCCAGGCCGCTCGGGGCCAGGGTGTCGGCACCGCTGCTGTGACCGGTGTTCGGGAAGTCGTAGGTGCGGACCTGCTGGTCCACGTCCGGCTTGAAGATGTAGACGTCCGGGTCGTACCACCCGTGGATGCCCGCCGCGACCGTGCCGTCGGGGGCCACGGCCACCGCGTTCGGGTACGCCTTGGTGCTGTAGCGGCCGTCGTCGGACAGGTCGGACGTCCGGTAGACCTGGTGGAAGTAGGGGGCGCCGCTCGCGGCGAGGATCTGCTCCCCGTCCGGGGTGACGGTGAGGTCCTGCAGGTTCCCGGAGTCGTTGGGGTTCCAGCGGTACGCCTTGGACTCGGCGTGCCCCGAGGACACGTCGTAGACCTGGAGCTCGGTCGGGCTCTGGCCCGGTGCTCCGGCCGCGAGCACATCCGGGTTCCCGGCGGACGAGGCGACCATCGGGGCGGAGTACCAGGAGTGCGCGCCGCCCTGGCCGAGAGTGACGACGGCGCCGTCCGTGGTGACGGTGCCCGTGGACTCCGGGGTGCCGGACGGGTCCTCGGCCGGCGTTTCCGGGTCGAGGTCCAGCGAGCCGATGTTGCCCTGGGTGGCGGCCCCGTACCCGAACCAGACGGTGTCCTTGTTCATGGCCAGGTACCGCGGCGCGCTGCCGGCCCCGATGGGGTAGCGGGCGGTCTCGCGGAGCGTCGCGGTGTCGATGGCGGAGATCGCGTCGGCGTTCGGGACGGCTACGTAGAGCGTGGTGGAGTCCGGCGACAGCACGAGCCCGGCGGCGCCCGGCTCCGAGCCGATCTCGCCGACCACCGTGCCGTCGTAGTCGGTCACGACGATCTTGCTGCCGGTGCTGCTGCTGATGAAGACACGCTGGTGGACGCCGTCCACGACCATGTCGTCGAAGGAGTTCGCCGGCAGTACGGCGGCGCTGTCGGCCGCGGCCGGCGTTGCCGTGACCCCGAGCAGGGATGCGGTGGCGAGCAGGACGGACAGAGCCGTCCCGCCCGCGAGGTGGCGGGTGCGCAAGCTGGTTCCCCCCAGGCAGGCGTGGGTGGCCGGACGTATTCCGGCAAGACATGGGTACGCCGCGGGGCGCGGACGTCCGTGGTGGGTCCGGCGCACCTACGTCGGCGGCAAGGGGGAACGCTACGTCATGCGTGTGACAACGGGCCACCGCATTGACGGCCCGCGCCGATCCGTGACCGCCGCTTTGCCCGGCGGTGGGGATACCGTGCGCGATTCGATGCCCGGTGCCGTACAACCTTTCCGCGGGGAGGTCGTGTTCAGCCGTTCGCGACCCGCACGGTGACCGTCCACTCCCGCAGTCCGAGGCAGGCCACCTGGTCCGGGGCGGTGGGTGAGGCGCACAGCGGCTGGGTGGCGGCGAGCCGTGCCGTGCCGGGGGCGGTGGCGCGGTAGGCGGCGATGGTGTCGCCGTGGGGGGCGCCGATGCCCGGGTTGACCGGGGTGAGGCCACTGCCCTCGCTGGTGACGCGGGACCACGGGCGGTCGGGCGTGCCGTCGAGGGTGACGCGGACCGTGCCGCCTGCGGTGACGCAGACGGTGCGGCCGGTGTCCCGGGCGGTGAGCGCGGCCTCGGCCGCGCAGTCCCTGCCGGTCCCGGTCCCGGGGCGGCCGGTGCCGCTCGGGGAGCCGCTGGGGCTGCCGTCCGCGGGGCCGCCCGACTGCGTGCCGCAGCCGGTCAGCAGGAGTGCGGTCGCCGCGACGGCCGCTGCTGTCGTATGACGCATGGATGGCCTCCTTTCCGCTTTGACGTGTCACACGCGCAAAAGGGTCCCGCCGCCTCCCGGCGGCCGGGACCGTCCCGCGGGGAGGCGGGGGTGAGCCCGTGGTCAGGGCGGTGCCGTCGACCGCGAAGCCGGTCCGCGGTGAGGAGTCCCTGGGTTCTCTTTGTATGCCCGTCCGGTCCGCTCCTTGACCTTGTCGCAGCGTCAAGGTCTCTACTGGGCTCATGCGCATCGGAGAACTCGCCGCCCTCGCCGGGGTCACCACCCGCACCGTGCGGCACTACCACCGCATCGGGCTGCTGCCCGAGCCCGCGCGCCGGGTCAACGGCTACCGCGACTACGGTCTGCGCGACGCCGTCGAACTCACCCGCATCCGGCGCCTGACGGAGATCGGCCTCGGCCTGGACGAGGTCAGGGACGTGCTCGCCGAGGACGCGGGCAAGGAACTCCACGAGGTGCTGGCTGAGCTCGACGCGGACCTCGCCCGGCAGGAGGAGGCCATCCGCTCGCGCCGGGCCCGCCTGGCCGAACTCCTCGCGCAGGCCGAGGCCGGCGGCGGACTGCCGGCCGAGGCGCCCGTCTCCCCGGAACTGGCGGCGCTCTTCGCCGAGATGGCCCGGACCTCCGCGGAGCTGCCGGGACCCGAGCCCGCGATGGCCGCGCGGGAGCGCGAACTGCTCGCGCTGCTGGACACGGCGGGCACCCCCGAGGCCCGGGGCTGGCTGACCGGCCTGCTGCGCTCCATGGCCTCGGACCCCGGAGCGATGCGCCGTGCCTACGAGGTGTACGCGCGGATGGACGAACTGGCCGGGGCGGCCGTGGACGACCCGCGGGTCGCCGAGGTGGCCCGGGCGATCGCCGACTCCGTACCGGACGAGATCGCCGCCTCGATCGACGTCTCCGCCGGGGACCTCGCGACGGCGGGCGGTGCCGAGGGCGGCTTCATGGCGGCCTTCTTCGACGACCACGCCCCCGCCCAGGCCGAGGCCGTACGGCAGGCCATCACGCTCATGCAGGAGCGTGCCCGGTGAGCCGCCGGGGGGCGTGGGCGCTGGGCGCCCTGGTGGTGGCCGAGGCGGTGCTCGTCGCGTGCCTGGTGACCGGCGTGCCGGTGCCGGAGCCGGTGCTCTGGGGTGTGGAGCTGTGCATGACCGCCGTGCTGCTGTGGCGGCTGCCGCGGGTGGTGCGGGCGCACCGGGACGCCCGGCGGCGGGGCCTGACCGGGCGCGCCGCCGCGTGGACCGCCCTGCGGGACACCGTCCCGGCACCCGCGCGGAGGTTGATGCGCCACGAACTCGCCCTGTCGGTCGGCCTGGTCCGGTGGATCGCGCGTCGGCCGCACGGGGTGGGCGAGGGTGGCGTCGCCGTCCCGTACACCGGGGCGCAGACGGCGACGATGTACGGCTTCCTGTTCGTCTCCGTCGTCGAGACGGTGGTGCTGGCGCTGGTCATCCCCTGGCCCGCGGTGCACGCCGTCACGCTCGTCCTCGACATCTGGGGCTGCTTCTTCGTACTGGCCATGCACGCGGCCTGCGTGGTGCGCCCGCACGTCGTCGGCGCGGACGGCTCGCTGCGGCTGCGGTACGGCGCCCTCGTCGACATCCGCGTGCCCGCCGGGCGGATCGCCGCGGCCCGCGTCGACCGGCGCTTCCCCGACGGACGGCTCGTCACGCTCGCCGGGGACGGCACCGTCGACCTGGTCGTCGGCGGCCAGACCACGGTGACCGTCGAACTGAGCGAGCCCGTCACCTTCCTGCGTCCCCTCGGGGCGCCCGCGGAGGCCCGCGTCCTTCGTTTCCACGCCGACGATCCGCGCGCCGCCGTCGCCGTCCTGGGGGTGGTGGGCGCGGTGCCGGGGGCTCGGGTAACGTTGCCGTCCCCAGCAGCGGACGTACCGAGGAGGTGAGACCCATTACCGCCATGTCAGGTTGGGTGCTCTCCCCCGGCGGCCCTGCGGTCCGGACGACCTAGGCCGTCGAGAGCGCCCCGCGGCGCCCCGAAAGGCCCCCATGTCCCCCGCTTCGCCCGCACCTTCCGGACCCCCTTCCTCCGGGCCCTCTTCGCCCGGCCCTTCCTCCCCGGGTCCGGCCTCCGCCGGCGCCTCTTTCGCCGGCTCCTCTCCTTCCGTCCCCTCCGCCCTGTCCGTCGCGCCGGTCGTGTCCGTGCTCCGGGCGGCCGGCTGCGTGTTCGCCGAGGACGAGGCCCGGCTCCTCGTCTCGACCGCCCGCACCCCCGGTGAGCTCGCCGCCATGGTGGAGCGCCGGGTGGCCGGCCTCCCGCTCGAACACGTCCTGGGCTGGGCCGAGTTCTGCGGTCTGCGGATCACCGTCGGCCCCGGGGTCTTCGTCCCGCGCCGCCGTACGGAGTTCCTCGCCCGCGAGGCGGCCGCGCTCGGGCACGCCCTGGGCCGGCCCGGTGCCGTCGTCGTCGACCTGTGCTGCGGCTCCGGCGCGGTGGGCGCCTTCCTGGCCGCCACGCTCGACCGTCCGGTGCTGCACGCGGCCGACATCGACCCGTCGGCGGTCGCCTGCGCCCGCCGCAATCTCGCGGCGGCGGACGGCGACGTCCACGTCCACGAGGGCGACCTCTTCGACCCCCTGCCCGAGGGGCTGCGCGGCCGTGTGGACGTGCTGGTCGCGAACGTGCCGTACGTCCCCAGCGGTGCCGTCGCCCTCCTTCCCCCCGAGGCCCGTGACCACGAGCCCCGCGTCGCCCTCGACGGCGGCGCCGACGGCCTCGACGTCCTCCGCAGGGTCGCCGCCGCCGCGCCCGCGTGGCTCGCGCCGGGCGGCCGGCTCCTCTTCGAGACCGGTGAGGAGCAGGCGCCGGCCGCCGTCGCCGCGGTCGTCCGGGCCGGGCTGGAGGCGCGGGTGGCCGTGTCGGAGGAGCTGTACGCGACGGTCGTGATCGCCTCGGCCCGCACGGCGTAGCCGGGGCCGGAAATCCTCGCGGTGCGTGAATCCGCCGTTTCTCCGAGTAAATCAACGCCCTGACAAAGTGACGCAGGCCACATGGCCTGCGTCACTCAATGGGCGATTTATCCGGGTCTGCGTGTGACGTGGCCGATATGACGTGCGCCACTTTCACGGTCCCTTAGTAGACCGCGCCCCGGAATCCCCTTCCCGCGCCTGAGCGGCGGGACTTTCGTCCCTGGTCCCACAACTAATCCCGTTAGTAACAGGGGTGCATTGACCCCGGGATTTAAGTCGGCCAACAATTCATGGCGTACCCCACGGAAGAGGAATTACTCGAATGCAGATCTCCGCTATGTCGAAGCTCAACCGCGTCGCCAAGGCCAAGAAGATCTCCCTCGGCTGCGCTGCCGCCAGCGTCGCCGTCGTCGCCGGTGGCGTGGCCATGGCCCCCACCGCCTCCGCCGCCCCCACGGCGCAGTCGGGCTCCGTCAACACGTGGATCAACGAGTCCCTGCAGGTGATGCGCGCCAACGGCATTCCGGGCACTTACAACGGCATCTACAAGAACCTGATGCGTGAGTCCTCCGGCAACCCGAACGCCATCAACGGCTGGGACTCGAACGCGGCCAAGGGAATTCCCTCCAAGGGTCTGATGCAGGTGATCGACCCGACCTTCAAGGCCTACCACGTCCCCGGTACCTCGTGGAACATCTACGACCCGGTCGCGAACATCACCGCCGCCTGCAACTACGCGGCGCACGTCTACGGCACGATCGACAACGTCAACTCGGCGTACTGATCGCGCGCAGCGCATTCCCTGGGGACGCCCCCGGCAGCCACGGCTGCCCGGGGGCTTCCCCCTTTTCGCGTTCCCGGCATTCCGCGGCCTTTCCGGTCGCGCTTTCGGGCAAGACTTTCCCTCCCCGGGCCTGGACAGGGGAACGGTGCTGGTCCACGCTGTCCGACCATGACCGTCGCCCCTGACCGCGCGGCCGAGGCCGAGGCCCTGCACGCCGCCGCCGAGGACATAGCCGCCCTGCTCCGCGCGTGCCCGGACACCTCGGTGCCGATACCCGGCGCCGAGTGGACGGTCGGCGAGGCCGCGGCGCACCTGGTGCTCGCGGGCGAACTCATGGCCGCGCTGGCCGAGGGCCGCGAGCGGCCGTACGGCGACGGCACCCCCGGCAGCCTCGCCGCGGCGAACGACGCGTCCCTCGCCGCCTTCCCCGAACGCGACGGCACGGTCCTGGCCGACGGCATCGTGCGGCACGCCCGGGCGTTCACCGACGCGGCCGCGACCCGCGCGGCCGGCCTGCCGGTGGTCACCCCGCTCGGCCCCATGGACCTGGCCACGCTCGGCTCGTACCTGCTCACCCACATGCTCGGCCACGGCTACGACATCGCGGTCGCCCTGCGCCGGCCGCACATGGTCGACCGCGAGCGGGTCGCCCGGTGCATGCCCTTCCTCAGGGCGGCGATGCCCCGGGTCGTCGACCCGCGGGCGGCGGCCGGCTTCTCCGCCTGCTACGCGCTGCGCGTCCCGGGGATCACCCGCTTCGCCGTGACCTTCACGGACGGCGCCGCCGAGGTCACGGACGAGCCGCCGCGCCGCCCGGACTGCACCATCACCACCGAGCCGGTCACGTTCTTCCTGATCGCGCTCGGCCGCCGGGGAGCCACCGCCGCCATGGCCCGCGGGAAGATCGCGGCCTGGGGCCGCCGCCCCTGGCTCGCCCCCCGCTTCCCCGCCCTCTTCACCGCGCCCTAGCCTTCGGCCGGGCTCCCGTCCGGGGCCGGCCAGTCGCCGGGCAGGGTGTACGTCCAGCCCGGCTGCCAGACGAAGGGGGCCCGGACGGACTCCGCCAGGGGGACCCCGCCCAGCAGGCAGGCCAGGGCCCAGCGGTTGGCGGAGTGGGCGATCAGCAGGACGCGCCGGCCGTCCCACCGCCGGGCCAGGTCGTGCAGGAGCGCGTCGGTGGCGGCGAGCACCTGCCGGTAGCTCTGGCCGCCGCCGGGGAACGGCTCGTCGACGCGCCGCGCGCGCTGCGCCGCGACGAGGTCGGCCGGCCGTCCGTTCAGCGCGCCGTAGTCGCACTCGCGCAGCCGGGGGTCCCGGTGGACCGGCGGCCGCCCGTCGGGGAAGGCGAGGGCCGCGGTCTCCACGGCACGGCGCAGGTCGGAGGTGTACACCGCCGCGATGTCCTGGCCGCGGCGGCGTTCGCCGAGTTCCCTCGCCTGCCGGCGGCCCCGCTCCGACAGCCGTCCGGGCAGCCGGCCGGTGGCGATGCCCGCCTCGTTGTCGGTGCTCGTGGCGTGCGTCTCGTAGATCAGCTCGACTGCCATCGGGGCCTCCCCGGGGTCGGGTGCGTCAACGGGCGGCGGCGGCCCGGAAGGTGCGCCGGTAGGCCAGCGGGGAGACACCGATCGCGGCGTGGAGGTGCTGCCGCAGCGAGGTCGCGGTGGCGAAGCCCACCTCGCCGGCGATGCGGTCAACGGGGAGGTCGCTGGACTCCAGCAGTTGGCGGGCCCGGGCGACCCGCTGCTGGATGAGCCACTTCCCCGGGCTCGTCCCGACCTCGTCCCGGAAGCGCCGGGCGAAGGTCCGCAGGCTCATCCGCGCGTGGTCCGCGAGGTCGTTCAGGGTGAGCGGCAGGTCGAGGTGCTCCAGCGCCCACTGCCGCGTCGCCGCCGTGCCGGCGTCGGTCGGCGCGGGCACGGGCTGCTCGATGTACTGCGCCTGGCCGCCCTCCCGCCAGGGCGGTACGACACAGACGCGGGCGACGAAGTTGGCCACGGCGCTGCCGTGGTCGGCACGCACCAGGTGGAGGCAGACGTCCACGCCGGAAGCGGCCCCGGCCGAGGTGAGGATGTCGCCGTCGTCGACGAAGAGCACGTCCGCGTCGAGCGCCACACCGGGGAACATCCGCCGGAAGTGGTCGGCGAGCGCCCAGTGGGTGGTGGCGGGGCGGCCGTCGAGGAGCCCCGCGGCGGCGAGCGTGAAGGCCGCGGTGCAGATGGACACGATGCGCGTGCCCGGCCGGATCATGCCGAGCGCGGCGGCGACCGGGGCGGGGAGCTCCTCGGTGATCCGCCTCATCTCGTACGGCGGGATCACGACGGTGTCCGCGGTGGCCAGCACCTCGGGGCCGTGCTCGACGGCGACCGAGAAGTCGGAGTCCGTGCGCACGGGGCGCCCGTCGACCGTGCAGGTCACCACCTCGTAGCGGTCCCCGGCCGAGCCGAAGACGCGGTTGGGGATGCCCAGCTCGAAGGGATAGACGCCGTCGAGGGCGAGGACGACCACACGATGCATGGCACGATCTTATCGGATGATGGCAATCAGGCCATTTTCCCGTGCGCCACCGGTCGGCAGGCTGGAGCGCATGAACGACACGACCCCTCGCACCATGCGCGCGATCACCCAGGACGTCCTCGGCGGCCCCGAGGTCCTGCGGGAGGCGGAGCTGCCGCGCCCCACCGCAGGCATCGGGCAGGTGCTCGTCCGCGTGCACGCCGCCGGCCTCAACCCGACCGACACCAAGCACCGGCAGTCCGGGCTCTTCCTCGGCGCCCCGCCGTTCGTCCTCGGCTGGGACGTCTCCGGCGTCGTGGAGGAGACCGGGCTGGGAGTGGCCCTCTTCCAGCCCGGCGACGAGGTCTTCGGCATGCTCCCCTACCCGTACGGCGCCGGCTCCCACGCCGAGTACGTCACCGGGCCCGCCCGTGCCTTCGTGCGGAAGCCGTCCGCCCTGAGTCACGAGGAGGCCGCCGCGGTCCCGCTGGTGGCGCTCACCGCCTGGCAGGCACTGGCCGACATCGCCGCGGTCCGCCCCGGGCAGCGGGTGCTCGTCCACGCGGCCGCGGGCGGCGTCGGCCACGTCGCGGTCCAGATCGCCAAGTCCCTCGGCGCGTACGTCATCGGCACCGCGAGCGCCGCCAAGCACGACTTCCTGCGCGGCCTCGGCGCCGACGAACTGGTCGACTACCGCACGACCGACTACACCGAGGCCGTCCGCGACGTGGACGTCGTCCTCGACCCCCTCGGCGGCCCCGAGTCCGTCCGCTCCCTCGGCACCCTGCGCGAGGGTGGGCTGCTCGTGACCCTCCTGCCGATCGGCGTGCCGGAACTGCGGGCCGAGGCCGAGCGCCGGGGGGTGCGCGCCACCGGCATGCTCGTCGAGGCCGACCACGCCGGCATGGGCGCGGTCGCCCGCCTGATCGGGGAGGGCGCCCTGCGCGTCACGGTCGCCGACACCTTCCCCCTGTCCGACGCCGCCAAGGCCCACGCCTCGCTGGAGACCGGGCGCACGGCGGGCAAGCTCGTCCTGACGGTGGGCTGACGCCGTTCCCCCCATCGTCAACTTTCGGTTGACGTTGGGGGGTCGTCAACCTATCGTTGACGCATGACGCAGCAGATCCGGCTCGACGACCTGATCGAAGCCATCAAGAAGGCCCACCCCGACGCCCTCGACCAGCTCTCGGACGCCGTCATCGCCGCCGAGCACCTGGACGAGGTCGCCGACCACCTCATCGGACACTTCGTCGACCAGGCCCGGCGGTCCGGCGCCTCCTGGACCGACATCGGCAGGAGCATGGGCGTGACCAAGCAGGCCGCCCAGAAGCGCTTCGTCCCCAAGGACCCCGGCGGCTTCCCCGACCTCGACCCCTCGCAGGGCTTCTCGCGCTTCACCCCGCGCGCCCGCAAGGTCGTCATGGCCGCCCACACCGAGGCCAAGACCGCCGCCAACCCCGAGGTCCGCCCGGAGCACCTCGCCCTCGGGCTGCTCAGCGAGCCCCAGGCGCTCGCCGCCCTCGCCATGGCGGCCCAGGGCGTCACCCCCGACGCCGCCCGCACCGCCCTCACCGCGGCCCTCCCCGCGGCCGTGGACGAGGTCCCCGAACTCGTCCCGTACGACCTCGCCTCCCGCAAGGTCCTCGAACTCACCTTCCGCGAGGCCCTGCGCCTGGGCCACAACTACATCGGCACCGAGCATCTCCTCCTCGCCCTCCTCGAACTGGAGGCGGGCGACGGCCCGCTGACCTCCCTCGGCCTGGACAAGGCCACCACCGAACGCCACGTCGCCGCGGCGCTGGCCGAGATCACGGGCGGGACGCAAGAGGAGGGGTGAGCGTCGTCCCGGGTGGGGCGTGGTTCCATGAGGGGCCATCGCGGCCCCACCCGGGAGGAACGGAACCCTGAACACCACGATCGCGGAGGCGCTGTCCGTCGCGCTGCTGCTCCTCGTGCTCGCCGGGGCCGTGATCCGGCCGTTCGGGCTGCCGGAGGCGGTGGTCGCCGTGCCGGCCGCGGCGGTGGCCGTGGGGAGCGGGGCGATCCCGCTGGAGCACGCGCGGGAGGAAGCGGCGCGGCTGGGGCCGGTGATCGGGTTCCTGGCGGCGGTGCTGGTGCTGGCGAAGCTCTGCGACGAGGAGGGGCTGTTCCGGGCCGGCGGGGCGTGGATGGCCCGGGTGGCCGCGGGGCGGCCGAGGCGCCTGCTCGGGGCGGTGTTCGTGCTGGCGTCGGTGGTGACGGCGGTGCTGAGCCTCGACGCGACGGTGGTGCTGCTCACCCCGGTGGTGTTCGCGACCGCCGCGCGCCTGGGGGTGCGGCCGAAGCCGCACGTCTACGCCTGTACGCACCTGTCCAACACCGCCTCACTGCTGCTGCCGGTCTCGAACCTGACGAACCTGCTGGCGTTCGCGGCCAGCGGGCTGAGCTTCACCCGCTTCGCCGGGCTGATGGTGCTGCCGTGGCTGGTGGCCGTCGCCGTGGAGTACGTCGTCTTCCGCCGCTGGTTCCGCGGCGACCTGGCGGCTGCCGTCCCCGTCCCGGACGGCGCCGCGACGCCGCCGCTGCCGGTGTTCGCGCTGGTCACGGTGGTCTGCACGCTGGCGGGCTTCGTCCTGACCCCGGCGCTCGGCATCGATCCCGCGTGGGCGGCCGCGGCGGGGGCGCTGGTGCTGGCCGTACGGGCGGTGGCGCGGCGGCGGATGACGGTGCGGGCCGTGGCGGTGGCCGCGGGGGTGCCGTTCCTGGCGTTCGTGCTGGCGCTGGGCGTGGTGGTCCGGGCGGTCGTCGACAACGGGCTCGCCGACGCGCTGGGCCGGATCGTGCCCGGGGGCACCGGCCTGGCCGCCCTGCTGGGCGTCGCGGCGCTGGCCGCCGTCCTGGCCAACCTGATCAACAACCTGCCCGCCGTGCTGGTCCTGCTGCCGCTGACCGCGCCCGCCGGGCCCGGCGCGGTCCTCGCCGTCCTGCTCGGGGTGAACATCGGCCCCAACCTGACCTACGCGGGCTCCCTGGCGACCCTGCTGTGGCGGCGTATCGTGCATCAGCACGAACACGACGTGGACCTGAAGGAGTTCACCGTCCTCGGCCTGCTCACCGTGCCCGCGGCGCTGGGCCTCGCGGTGGTGGCACTGTGGGGTTCGCTGCACGTCCTCGGAGGCTGATGTCCGTGATCGTGACCGCCTGGATCGCCGAAGGAACCTGGCCCGCCTGCGTCGACGCCGTCCGCGTCCACGCGCCGGAGGCCGCCGACGTCGTCCTGCTGCACGTCAGCGGCCCCGACGTCCCCGGTCTCGCGCACGCCGCCTACGCCGGGCTGCTGGGCCGCGGGCACCCGGAGCACGATCCGGGCACCCGTCTGGAGGGCCTCGGTGCGGACTCCGCGGGACGGCTGCTGGACGCCGCCGCCCGGCGGCTGGGCCGCCCGTGCCGCCGGGAGGAGCGGTCGGGGCGGGTGGAGCGGGAGGTGGTCGCCGCCGCGGCCGGGACCGATCTGCTGGTGATGGCCCGCGACGGCGACCTCGCGCGGCTCGGGCCGCGGAGCCTGGGTCCGGCGGCGCGCTTCGTCGTGGACCACGCGCCCTGCCCGGTCCTCCTGGTGTGGCCCGCGGCCGCGCCGGACGTGGCGACGCTCCCGCCGCCCCCGCCCCACTGACCCGGTCTCAGCCCGCGGCGCCGGGCAGCTGCTTGACGCCGTCGACGACGGCGCGGGTCAGCACCGCGTTGGTGAAGACGACCGTGCCGCGCGGCGTGACTCCGTAGGGGTCCCGCTCGGCCTGGACGGTGCGCTCGCCGAGGAAGACGTGGGTCTTCCGGTCGAAGATCCACTCGGTGCGCTCTCCGGTGGCCTCCTCCAGCCGTGCCACCGCGACCCCGTGCCGCCCGGCGGCGTCCACGGCGTCGTCCACGGCGACCACGCCGGGGATCCTGGCGGCCGCCCTGTAGAGCGCGGTGGTCAGCCCGGCCGGCGGGTAGCTCTCGCCCAGCAGGTCGCCGATGGTGGTGAAGGCCTGGTGGTCGGGGTCGTTGCCCATGCCCTTCGTCTCCTTGTAGATCTTGGCCAGGAGCACGTCGGGGTCGGTGGGCAGGGTGGTGAGGTAGTCGTAGCTCGGCGCGTTCAGGGTCGGCCCGGGCACGTTGCCGTACTCGTCGGTGCCCGCCAGTGTCCTGCCCTCCGGGCCGGTGGTGCCGGGTTCGATCAGCCAGCCGTCCCTGCCGTCGCGGGACTCCCAGGCCTGGCGCCGGTGCAGCGGGATGCCGGCCAGGCTGGTCGTGCCGTGCACGTGCCGCACGGCGGCGCCGGCCGACTTCGACTCGATGTAGATGTACTGGCCGTCGCCCACCGGCGCGGCGGGCGACTTGGCGGCGGCCAGCGAGACGGTGTCCAGCAGGCGGACGGCGCCCTCGGGGTCCGCGGTGCCGAGGCGGGTGGTCAGGACGGGGCCGGCGGCGGAAGTGCCGGAGCCGCCGCCCGGGCCGGTGCCCTCCGCGCCGCCGAACAGGAACAGGCCCGTCGCCAGCGCCCCGGCCAGCACGCCCGCGGTCACCGGGACGAGGACCATGCGACGCAGGAAGGGGTTGCGGCGCACGGCCGGGCGGGCGACGGAGGCGGCGGAGGCGGTGTGCGGGCCGGGGCTCGCGGCGAGGTCCTCGTGGATCCGGGTCATCAGGCGCTCCTTGTGCAACTGGTGACGGTCCGCCGGCAGGTCCCGCTCCACGCGCGGCAGGAGACGGGCGGTCTCCTCCCATTCCGAGGGATGGGCGTTCATCGGATTCCTTCCTGTGCGGGCCGGACCGCGTTCGCGCGGTCCCCTTCTGTCTGTCGGCGGCGGCCTTCGGGTTCCGTCTCCGCGTCGGCGAGTTTGCGCAGTCTCGTACGGGCCCGGGACAGCCGGGAGCGCACGGTGCCGACCGGGACGCCGAGGGCCTCGGCGGCCTCGGCGTACTCCAGGCCCTCCCACAGGCACAGCGTCAGCACCTCGCGCTCGGGGCGGCGCAGCCGGGCGAGGGCGGTGAGCACGGCCGCCAGGCGGCGCCGGTCGTCGACCCGGCCGGCCACGAGGTCGGCGTGGTCCGGCACTTCGAGCGCGGCGGTCCCGGCCTGGGCACCGGCGGCGACCGCGGCCCGGTAACGGCGGTTGCCGCGGCTGTGGTTGCGCGCGATGTTGGTGGCGACGCCCAGCAGCCACGGCCGCAGCGAGCCCCCTTCGGGGTCGACGCGGTCCCGCAGCCGCCAGGCCTCGAGGAAGGTGGCCGACATGACGTCCTCGGCGACCGACCAGTCGGCGGTCAGCCGGAAGGCGTGGTTGTAGACGGTACGGGCGTACGCGTCGAACAGCTCCGCGAAGGCGGCGGGGTCCCCGTCCCGTACCCGGGTTCGTACATCAGTGGTCACTTCTGTCTGCTGTCCGTCCGTTCCCCGCGGGTTCCCGTGACCCGCGTCACGCCGCGAGCCCGTCGGGTGCCGCGGGCTCGAACGGCAGCAGCTCGTCCTGCCCGGGCCGCACCACCCCGAAGGTGCTCTCGGGGACCTCGTGCCAGGCGTCCGGCAGGTCGCCCAGGGGCTCGGACACCACGAGCCGGGTCTCCTCCGACACGCCCTGCAGGAACCACAGGTCCGGGTGGAGTTCGCGCAGCGAGTCCACCCTGCTGCTGTAGAACAGCGACCGCGAGGTGTGCTCGCTGGAGTAGCGGAAGGCCCACAGGCTCTCCCCGTCGGTGACCGCCACCGTCATCTGGACCGGGAACTCGACCCCGTGCTCGTGGCCGGTGCGTTCCACCAGCCCGGCCATCCGCGCCACGGCGGCCGGCACGTCCTGGTCGAGGCCGAAGGTGAGCGCGAGGAAGAACATCACCTCGGAGTCCGTCGAGCCCTCGATGGAGGAGAACAGCGCGGGGTCGACGGCGAGCGAGAGGTCGCGGCGCAGCCGGTGGAAGTCGGTGATCGCGCCATTGTGCATCCACAGCCAGCGGCCGTGCCGGAAGGGGTGGCAGTTGGTCTGCTGGATCGCGGTGCCCGTCGAGGCCCGTACGTGCGCGAAGAACAGCGGCGAGGTGACGTGGCGCGAGATCTCCCGCAGGTTGCGGTTGTTCCAGGCGGGTCCGATGTCCCGGATGATCGCCGGGGTGTCCAGGTCCGCGGCGTACCAGCCGATGCCGAATCCGTCCCCGTTGGTGGTCTCGACCCCCATCCGGGAGTGCAGGCTCTGGTCGATCAGGGAGTGCCGCGGTTTGTAGAGGATGTTGTCGAGCAGCATGGGCGTGCCCGAGTAGGCGAGCCACCGGCACATGTGCACCATTCCCTTCCTCGTCCGCCGTCCCCGGGGGCCGGTCGTCCCCGGGCGCCGTCCGCCCTCAGCCCCCGGCCAGGACGACCTCCGCCCAGATCGTCTTGCCCTCCTGGGTGTGACGGGTGCCCCAGCGTTCGGTGACCTGCGCCACCAGCAGCAGTCCGCGGCCGCCCTCGTCGAAGACCCGGGCCCGGCGCAGGTGGGGCGCGGTGCCGCTGCCGTCGGAGACCTCGACGATGAGGGTGGAGTTGTGGATGACGCGCAGCCCGATGGGCGGGGTTCCGTACCGGATGGCGTTGGTGACGAGTTCGCTGACCACCAGCTCGACGGTGTACGTCATGTCCTCCATCCCCCACTCCGCCAGCCGGCGGGTGACCTCGGCGCGGATCCCGGCCACCGCCGCGGGCTCGGCCGGTACGTCCCAGTCGACGACCTGGGACGCGTCCAGCACCTTGGTACGGGCCACGACCAGGGCGACGTCGTCGTCCGGGGGGTCGGGGACGAGGGCCACCAGGTTCTCGCAGACGGACTCCAGGGAGCGGTCGGGCCGGGTGAGCGCCCGGCGCAGCACCGCCATGCCGGTGTCGACGTCCCGGTCGTCGGTGGCGATCAGGCCGTTGGTGTAGAGCACCAGGAGGCTGTCCGGGTCGAGTTCGCACTCGATGGTCTCGAAGGGGAGCCCGCCCAGTCCGAGCGGTGGTCCGGGCGGCAGGTCGAGGAACTGCGCGACGCCGTCCGGCGAGGTCAGCACCGGTGGGGGGTGGCCCGCGCTGGCGGCGGTGCACAGCCGGGAGACCGGGTCGTAGACCAGGTACAGGCAGGTGGCGACGAGGTCGGTGACGACGTTCTCGCCGTCGGTCCCGGTGTCCTCCTCCCCAGCGAGGTGGACGACGAGGTCGTCGAGGTGGACGAGCAGTTCGTCGGGCGGCAGGTCGACGTCGGCGAGGGTGCGCACGGCCGTCCGCAGCCGTCCCATGGTGGCGGAGGCGCGCAGCCCGTGGCCGACCACGTCGCCCGAGACCAGCGCGACCCGTGCCCCGGACAGCGGGATCACGTCGAACCAGTCGCCGCCCACGCCGGCGCCGCTGCCCGCGGGCAGGTAGCGCGAGGCGACCTCCACCGCCTCCTGCCGGCCGAGCCGCTGCGGCAGCAGGCTGCGCTGGAGGGCCAGGGCGGTGGCCCGTTCGCGGGTGTAGCGGCGGGCGTTGTCGACGGCGACGGCGGCCCGGGCGCCGATCTCCTCGGCGACCTGCAGGTCGTCCTCGTCGAAGGGGTCGGGTCTGCGGTGCCGGGCGAGCACGGCGACGCCCAGCGTGATGCCGCGGGCCCGCAGCGGGATGACCATCACCGAGTGGATGCCGTGCAGGCGCAGCATCGCGGCCCGTCCCGGGTCGCCCGCGGCCCAGCCGTCGATGGCGCGGTCCACGGTGCCGTGCAGCGAGGCGCGGCCGGTGACGAGGGAGCGGGTGGGCGGGGAGTCCTCCGGGTAGTGGTCCAGGTCCCCGGTCGCGGTCACCGACTCGGGCAGGCCGGGAAGGACGGACTGCTGGGCGGCGCGGCGCAGGGCGACCCCGCGGTCCCCGGGCCTGGGTTCCACCCCGCGGAACAGCGGGTCGAGCAGGTCGACGGTGGCGAAGTCGGCGAGGTTGCCCACCACGACGTCGGCCATCTCCTGGGCGGTGCGGCCCACGTCCAGCGTGCTGCCGATGCGGGTGCTGACCTCGTTGAGCAGGGCGAGCCGCTCCCGTGCCAGGTACTGCTCGGTGGTGTCGACGGCGGTGAGCTGGACCCGGGGGGTGCTCCGCAGCCGATCGGTGAGCGGGGAGAGCGTGATCGTCCAGGTGCGCGGCACCGGTGCCGCCCGTGAGCGGATGCGCAGGTGCAGGTCGTGGGACTCACCGCTGGCCAGGACGTACCGGACGCCCTCCTCGACGGCCTCCCCCGCACTGCCGGCCAGGAACTCCGAGGGGCGTCTGCCCCGCATCTGCTCCTCGGTGCGTCCGGCCTCGCGCTGCATGCCCCTGCTGGTGCGCAGGGTCCGCAGCTCGTTGTCGAAGATCGCCATGGGCAGGGTGGACTGGTCGAAGGCCTCCTCGACCACGCTGTCCACCGCTCCCCAGTGCCGCCGGTCCACGGGGGAGACGACGATGAGCCGCTGCGGCCGGCCGTAGCCGTCCAGCGACGGGTAGACCCGCACGGACACGTCCACGTGGCGCCCGTCCCTGCGGCGCAGCACCGACCTGCCGCCCCAGCCGAAGGGCATCGCGAGGAACCACTCGGTGGAGCGAGCGGCGTCCGAACCGAGCAGCCGGCTGGCGGGCTGCCCCACGACCTCGTCGTGTCCGTACCCCAGCAGCCGCTCGGCCTCGCTGCTCCAGCCCGTGACCACGCCGTGGGCGTCGATGACGGCCGTGGCCGGAACGGTCGGATCGGGCCGGGGAGGGAGGCCGCCGTCGAAGTCGTCGTCGAGGCTGGAATCTCGCATCGCCATCCGTCGCCGTTCTCGCCCGCCGTCCTCTTCCGGCCCCCTCCAGGACGCGGCTGCCTGGGCCCTCCTCCGTTTCTACCGCTCCTGGCGCGTGCCCGCAGGTCGGCGCCGCTCGAGGTGTCAGCCCGAGGACGCGCGGGGCAGGGAGCCGCCGCAGCGGGCGGCCGGGAGGGCGCCGTCGCTGCCGGCGAGGACGATCGTGCCGGAGTCCTCGCGGCGCTCGGCGTAGGCGGCGGTGCAGACCAGCTGGCGCACGGCGTCCTCCTTCAGCGACCGCACCGGGAACGGCAGCGTGACGCGGACGGTGTCGCCGGACGACGCGACGTCCACCGGCCCGGTGGCGGCCGGCAGTCCGCTGTGGAGTCCTGCCGCCCGTTCCTGGGGCTCCGGCCCGTCCAGCAGCACGGTGACGACCTTGGCGGTGGGCACAGGCGGCTCCTGCGCGTCGTCGCGGGTCCCGCGCAGGACGGGGGTGAGCCGGCCCTCGGGGGAGAGGAAGAAGAGCGTCAGCCGGTTCGCCGTCCCGGGGAAAGCGTCGACGGTGGCCGGGCCGCCCGCCTCGACGACCCCGGAGCCGGGGACCCCGCAGCCGGCCAGCAGGGCCGCCGCGGCGCAGACGAGGGCCGGGACGGACCGGCGTCTCACGGCGCCGCCTCCCCGGCCGGACGGGCGGTGCCCAGCGGCATCCGCACGGTGAGGACGGCGCCGCCGTGCGGGCCGTTGGCGGCGCGGACCGTGCCGCCGTGCAGCCGGACGTTCTCCAGGGCGATCGCCAGGCCCAGGCCGCTGCCCGCGGAGCGGGTGCGGGCCGCGTCGGCCTTGTAGAAGCGGTCGAAGATGTGCGGCAGGACGTCCGGGGCGATGCCGGGGCCGCTGTCGGTGACCTCGAGGGCGAACCGGGCGGGCCCGCCGTCGGACGGCTCGGTGTGCAGCCGTACCAGGACGGGGACGCCGCCGTGGCGCAGCGCGTTCCCGACGAGGTTGGCGACCACGACGTCGAAGCGCCGGGGGTCGAGCCGGGCCCGGATGCCCGGGGGCAGTTCGGTGGCGACCTGGGCGGGGTCCGTCCAGTGCCGGTTCGCCAGGGTCCTGCGGACGGTCTCGGCGACGTCGACCTCGTCGGCGTTGAGCTCGGCGGCCTTCGCGTCGAAGCGGGAGATCTCGATCAGGTCGTCGACCAGGACGGCGAGCTTGCCGGACTCGGCGCTGATCAGCCGGACGGCGGCCGCGGTGTCCGGGGCGAGCCGCGCGGCGTCCTCGTCGAGCACCTCGGTGACCGCGAGCATCCCGGCCAGCGGGGTGCGCAGTTCGTGCGAGACGTCGGAGGCGAAACGGCGGGCCCGTGCCTCGGCGCGGCGCAACTCCGTCACCGATCTCTCCAGTTGCAGCGCGGACTCGTTGAAGGTGTGCGCGAGGTCGGCGATTTCGTCGCTGCCCTTGACGGGGATGCGGGTGTCGAGTTCCCCGCGGCCCATGCGCTGTGCCGCCGTGCGCAGGTCGCGGACCGGGCGGAGCACGCTGCGGGCGGCGAGCAGGGCCGGGACGAGGGCGACGGCCAGCGCGGGCAGGGCCCCGTCGCGGGCGGCGGTGAGCAGTGCCCGGATGTCGTCCTCCTCCGTGCCCAGCGGCATCACGGCGTAGAGCACCAGCCCGGTGGGCCGGGCGGACAGCCCGGTCTTGAAGACGGTCGGCACGGCCATGGTCAGCCAGGGGCTGCCGTCCTTGACGACGCGCTGGAAGACGCCCCGGGGATTGGCCAGCGCGGCGCGGCGCAGCTCGGGCGTGATGACGGTGGAGACGGGGCTGGTGCCGGAGGAGACCCGCAGCGAGCCGTACTCGGCGAACACCACCCAGGTGCGCGGCTTGCCCTTGCGGGCGATGTCGCGCAGCACCTCCTGGAGGGCCGGCCGGTCCATCGGGAGCGTGGTGCCGACGGTGCCCGCCTGCTCGCGGAAGGAGGCGACGGCGGTGTCCTGGACCTGTTCGAGGAGGGCGTTGCGGGCCTCGCGGTACGTGAGCGCGGCGGTGGTGCCCGCGCTGACGGCCGCGACGAGCAGGAACGCCAGCACGAGCCGGGTGCGCAGCCCGATCCGGGCCCTCCAGCGGATCACCGGCGGCTCACAGCGGCCCGAAGCGGTAGCCGAAGCCGCGCAGCGTCTGTATGTAGCGGGGACTGCCGGGCACGTCCTCGATCTTGTTGCGCAGCCGCCGGACGCACGCGTCGACCAGCCGGGCGTCCGCGTGGTAGCTGTGCTCCCACACGTGCTCCAGCAACTGCTGCCGGCTGAAGACCTGTTCGGGCGCGGCGGAGAGGAAGAGCAGCAGCTTCAGCTCGGAGGGCGCGAGGGCCAGCCGCTGCCCGGACTTGGCGACGCCGAGCCCGGCGCGGTCGACGGCGAGGTCGCCGTGGAACTCGACGGCCGGCCGGCCCCCGGGCTCCTCGATGCGGCGCAGCACGGCCCGGATGCGGGCCTCGATCACCTCGGTGCGGGCGGGTTTGACGATGTAGTCGTCGGCCCCGGCCTCCAGCCCGACGACGACGTCGAAGTCGTCGCCGCGGGCGGTGAGCATGATGATCGGCAGCTGGCTCGTCTCGCGCACCTGGCGGCAGACCTGGACGCCGTTCATGCCGGGCAGCATGAGGTCCAGCAGCAGCAGATCGGGCTGGAACTCGCCCAGTGCGGTGAGCCCGGCCTCGCCGGTCGCGGCCGTCCGTACCTCGTGACCGCGGCGGCGCAGACCCAGTTCGACACCTTCGCGCACGGAAGGGTCGTCTTCGATCAGCAGTACGCGTGGCATGAGCGGAGTATCGCAACTCATCCTGCACCGCGCCGCAGTTTGCCGAGCACGGCCCGCCGGGCGGCCTCGACCTCGGTCAGCCGCAGGGGGCGGGCAGCGGCGGCGAAGACCAGCACCACGACGGCCGCCCCGGCCACCGCGGCGGCGAGCGGCCCGAGCGGCGCGGCGCGGTCCGCCGTCAGCCGGCCCAGCGCGGTGGCGGGCACCGCGGTGAGCAGCAGCCGGGCCAGCGCGCCCGCGGTCGGCGACCGCCACGGCCGTGGGCCGCCGTCCGGCGCCGCCAGCCTGCGGTCCAGCACGCGCGCGGTGAGCGCCCATCCCGCGAAGAGCGCCACCGAGTACGCCGCCGCCATGCCGGTGACCGCCCAGCGTGCGGGCAGCAGCAGGTAGGCGGTGACGGACAGGCCCGCGTTGAGCCCGGAGATCACCAGGTTGAGGAGGAAGGGGGTACGGGTGTCACCGAGCGCGTAGAAGGTGCGCGACAGCACGTACTGCCCGGAGAAGGCGACGAGGCCGGGGGCGAAGGCCACCAGCGCGTTCGCCATGACCGCGACATCGGCGGCGTCGGTCCTGCCGTGCTCGAAGACCAGCGCCATCGCCGGCCCGGCGAGCGCCAGCAGGGCGCACGCGGCGGGCACCACCAGCGCGGAGCTGCTGCGCAGCGCGTACGCGACGTCGCGGCGCACCCGCGCGGGGTCGCCGTCGGCCGCCGCCGCGCTCATCCGCGGCAGCAGGGCGGTGACCAGCGACACCGTCACGATGCCGTGCGGCACGGCCCACAGCAGGTAGGCGTTGTTGTACGCGGTGAACCCGGCGCCGCCGTCGGTGCCGAGCGCCGCGGCGCGCCGGCCCGCGGACGTGGCGAGCCGGGTCACCACCCAGTAGGCGACCTGGTTGGTGAGCACCAGCAGCACCAGCCACCCGGCGGAGCGCAGCGGCCGCGCCAGCCCGCTGCCCCGCCAGTCGAACCGGGGCCGCCAGCGGAAGCGCGCCGCCCGCAGCGACGGCACCAGCGCCAGCGCCTGCACCGCGATGCCGGCCGTCGTGCCCCAGCCGAGCAGCGCGGTCTCGCCCGGGGTCAGCCCGCCGCCGGTGCCCGCCGTGGCCAGGTAGAGGCCGAAGACGGCGATGACGACGAGGTTGTTGAGGACGGGTGTCCACATCATCGCGCCGAACCTGCCGCGGGCGTTGAGCACTTGGCCGAGCAGCGTGAACAGGCCGAGGAAGAGGATCTGCGGCAGGCAGGAACGCGCGAAGGCCACCGTCGTCGCCGCCTGCGCCCCGGTGTAGCCGGTGTACGCGGCCACGATCGCGGGCGCCGCGAGGACGGCCGCCGTCGTCATCAGCAGCAGTGCGACGGTGCACACGGTCAGCAGCCGATCGGTGTAGGCGGCGCCGCCGTCCTCGTGCTCCTTGGCCGCCCTGACCAGTTCGGGGACGAACACCGCGTTGAGGGCGCCGCCGAGCAGCAGCATGTAGACGATCGTGGGCACCGAGTTGCCGACCGAGTAGCCGTCGGCGGTCAGGCCGACGCCCAGCGCCGCGGCGACGGTCGCGGACCGTGCGAAGCCGGTCGCGCGGGAGACCACCGAGCCCGCCGCCATGAGGGCGCCGCTGCGCAGCACCGAGCCGGTGCCGGGGGCCCCGGCCGCGGCGGCCGTTTCTTCGGCCGTTCCTTCGGCCGTCGCTTCGGCCGTCGCGTCGGCCGGGCGGGCCGCAGAGGGCGCGCTCACCGGCGCGCCATGTAGACCTGGAAGGCCCGGTAGAGCGTGTGGTTGGCGGTGCCGTCCAAGGCCGTCTCCCATTCCCCCAGCGTCTCGACGACCTGCCCGCCGGTGCCGAGCTTCCAGCGCGTGAGGCCGAACGCCCGGTCCTCCGGGTCGAGAGTGGAGGGTACCCCTCGCATGTCGTACTCCAGTGCGCCCAGTTCGTGGGCGTCCCGGAGCATCCGCCACTGCAGGGCGTTGGAAGGGCGGACCTCGCGGCGGTGGTCCGCCGAGGCGCCGGTCTGGTACCAGACCCGCCGGCCCACCGTGATCATGGTGTGGGCGGCGAGCACCTCGTCCTCATGGCGGGCCAGGTAGAGCTTCATCCGGCCCGGCTGCTCGGCGTTGAGGGCCGCGTACTGCCGCTGGTAGTACTCCAGCGAGCGGCCCAGCCGGAAGCCGTCGCGCTCCTCGGTGATCCGCAGCAGCCGGAAGAACTCGGGGAGGTCGGCCGCGCCGCCCACGGTCACCTCGACGCCCGACCTCCGCGCCCGCCGTATGTTGCGGCGCCACTCCTGGTTGAGCCCCGACCACAGGTCGTCGGTGGAACGGCCGGCCAGCGGGACCCGGAAGACGTGGCGTGGCTGGGCGTCCGCGTCCGCGCCGCCGTCCGGGCCGTCGCCGCCGCAGCGCCGCCAGCCGCGGGCCCGCAGCCGCTCGGCCACGACCGTGCCGAGCGGGTCGACCTCGCAGGCCAGGACGTCCGGCAGGCGCCGGCCGAGCCCGGTCGCGGCCTTCAGGGCCGCGGCGTCCCAGCGGCGGTGGACGGGCGAGGGGCCGATGCGTACGGCGAAGGCGCCGAGACCGCGCAGGTGGCGCAGGAGAGGCGTCAGCCAGGCGTCGATGTCCGGGTCGGCCCAGTCGGCGACCGGCCCCTCGGGCAGGTAGGCGAAGGACTTCCGCGTCCCGGGGAACTGCCGCAGCAGCACCAGCGCGACCCCGCGCAGTTCACCGGGCCCCGCGCTGCCCCCTGGGCCCCAGCCGAGCAACCGGGCCCGCCATCCCGGCTTCACCAGCGCCCACGACGGGCACTGGAGGAAGCCGGGACCGAGCGCCGAGCCGGTCCGGGACGCCAGGAACGAGCGGTACGTCTCCGCGCTGACCGGTCCGAGCCAGGCCTGCCGGGGGCCGCAGCCCGCCGTCACGAGCAGTGCCGACACTGCGCCTCCCTGGAGTGTGGTCGGTGGGAACACCGGAAGGCTCACAGCCCTTCGTGACCGCTCCGAGCGGCGAATGTGACCGGACCATGACCGTTTCTTCCCAGCTGCCGTCATACGGCTCGCGGGCGCTCCAACAGGGCTTCCGGCGGCCTAGAGTCCCCGAAGTCCGGCCGTTTCCCGGCCACTCTCCCCGTCCTTCCCGGAGGTCTCCGTTGTCCCGGAAACGTGTGGGCCCGATACGCCGGCCCCGACCGCGAACCGCCGCCGTGGCGGCCGCCGCCGCACTGTCCGCCGTGCTCACCGCCTGCTCGGGCAGCGCCCCGGCCGTGACGCACGCGGCCGGCGGCACGGAGCAGAAGAAGGAACGGCCGGCGACCGTCACCGTCACCCCGCACGGCGGCCGGGTACGGGCCGGCGAGCCCGTCCGGGTCACCGCGCAGGGCGGCACCCTCACGGCGGTCACCGTCGCCGGGCCGCACGGCAAGGGGCTGAGCGGCACCCTGTCCTCGGACCGCCGCACCTGGACCTCGGACCGCAACGTCGTGCCCGGCGCCTCCTACACCGTCGAGGCCGGGACCCGCACCCCGGGCGGCACGACCGGCAAGAGCGAGTCCAGCTTCAGCACGGCGGCCGCGGGAAAGGTCAACAAGGTGGACTGGCGGCCCGGCGACGGCGCCACGGTCGGCGTCGCCCAGCCGATCTCCCTCGTCTTCGACCATCCGGTGACCGACAAGGCCGCCGTCGAGAAGCAGCTGAAGGTGACCACCTCCGACGGCACCGAGGGCTCCTGGGGCTGGCTGACCGACTACTCCGGCCGGGACCGGGTCGACTGGCGGCCCAGGGAGTACTGGCGGCCGGGCACCCGGGTCACCCTGGACGCCCGCCTGGACGGCACCGACTCCGGCCGGGGCGGCTGGTTCGTCCGCGACTACCGGGCCTCCTTCACCGTCGGCGCACGGCAGGTCGTCAAGGTCGACCTCGACCGCAAGCGGCTCACCCTGCAGCGCGACGGCCGGACGGTGCGCACGCTCCCGGTCTCCGGCGGCACCCCCGGCCCGGACACCGGTTCGTGGCGCGGCACGGCGGTGGTGCTGGCGAAGGAGGGCACGGTCCGGATGAACTCCGAGACCGTCGGCCTCGGCGACGCCTACGACGAGACGGTCCACGACTCGATCCGGCTGACCTGGTCCGGGATGTACGCGCACGCGGCGCCCTGGAACGCGGCGTTCTTCGGCCGGGCCAACCGCAGCCACGGCTGCGTCGGGATGAGCGACGCCGACGCGGACTGGCTGTATTCCCAGGTCCGGGTCGGCGACCCCTTCGAGATCAAGGGGTCCGAGGCCAAGGGCACGGTCGCGCCGAACAACGGCTTCGGCGACTGGAACGTGAGCTGGGACCGGTGGCAGGAGAAGAGCGCGCTGCGCTGAGGCCGCTGGGGCCTGTCGTCAAATTCCCGCCCCCACGCCGCTCCCCCAGCTCCGCTGGGAGGTGCCCCCAGGCACGGCGCCTCCCATCGTCCGAGGAGCCCACTACGAGGACGACTCTCCGCCTTGCGATGCACCGCACCAGACAACGTGGGGCCCGCCCTCCGGGCGGTGGGGGTCCCTCCCAGCGGTAGCTGGGGGAGTCAATTCGACGACAGGCCCTGGGGCGCCGCGGACGGCCGGCGGTGGTTGTCTGGAAGGGGTGGCACCACCGCCGGCAGGGGTGGCGTCCCCGCACCGCCGAGAGGAAGGCAGCGCCATGACCGGCTCCGGCGAGTTCACCGCACAGTCCACCGCCGCCGAGGTCGCCGACGGCATCGACCTCACCGGCCGCCGCGCCGTCGTCACCGGTGCGGCTTCCGGCATCGGCCTGGAGACCGCCCGTGCGCTGGCCGGTGCCGGCGCGGAGGTGACCCTCGCGGTGCGGGACACCGCGGCCGGCGAGCGGGCCGCCGCGGACATCGCGGCCGGAGGAGGGCGGGTGCTGGTCGCCCCGCTCGACCTCGCGGACCAGCGCTCCGTGGCGGCCTTCACCGCCGCCTGGCACGGCCCCCTGCACGTCCTCGTCAACAACGCCGGGGTCATGATGACCCCCGAGACGCGCACGCCCGAGGGCTGGGAGCTGCAGTTCGCGACCAACCACCTCGGGCACTTCGCGCTCACCACCCGCCTGCACGCGGCCCTCGCCGCCGCGGGCCGCGCCCGCGTGGTGTCCCTCAGTTCGGTCGCCCACCTGCGCAGCCCGGTGCACTTCGAGGACGTGCACTTCCGTGACCGCCCGTACGACGCGGGCCTCGCGTACGCCCAGTCCAAGACCGCCAACGTCCTGTTCGCGGTGGAGGCCGGCCGGCGCTGGGCCGCCGACGGCGTGACCGTCAACGCCGTCCACCCGGGGGCGGTCCTGGGCACCAACCTGTCACGGCACCTCACCCGCGAGGCCCTGGACGCCGCGGCCGCGTCCGGCGGCCACACCTTCAAGACCCCGCAGCAGGGGGCCGCCACGGTCGTGTGGGTCGCCACCGCGCCCGGGCTGGAGTGCGTCGCGGGCCGCTACTTCGAGGACTGCGCCGAGGCCCACCGCCACATCCCCGGGACCTCCGGCGGTGTCGCCGACCACGCGCTGGACCCGGACGCGGCCGCGCTGCTCTGGCGGATGTCGCTGGACACCCTCGCGGCGGGCGTGCGCGGCTGACGACCGGCGGCGTGGGCGGGGCCGGCGGGGCCGGCGGTCAGTGCGGGAAGGTCCGCGGCGGCCGCTGGCGCGGCAGTTCGTCGCGGAACTCCTCGACGACGGAGCTGATCTGCCGGGTGAGCTGGGTCCGTTCCAGCCGGTCGAGGTAGAGGTTGCGGGCGGCCAGGCCCACCGCGTCCACGCAGAAGTACATCGCCATCAGCGGGTTGACGAACAGTTCGCTGTGCCTGGTGCGTTCCGTGAAGCGCACGTTCCCGAAGTCGCCGCGCACCGCGGCCGCGACCGAGCCGTGCACGATGCTCGGGTGCTCCGGGGTCGCCTCCTGGGCGTGCGCGACCGCGTCGAGGTAGAGCCGGCCCTCGCGGCTGTCGCGCGGCAGCGAGAACGCGCCGAGGTACGCCCCGTCCCGCTCCAGGGCGGCCAGGTTCTCCAGCACCAGCGAGTGGTTCACCCCGTGGTACGCGTCGACGCCGAAGCCGAGGCAGGCCACCAGCCGCTGCGGGACGCCGGTGAGCCCGCGCACCGCGGCGAGGCTGGCCATGTCCTCCTCCGGGGTGCCGAGTCCGCTCTCGTCGCCGCGCATGAGGATGTCGGTGCCGCCGTCCACCAGCACGATCGCGTCGACCCCGCCGAGGTGGCCGATCAGCGCCCGGTACGCGTCCCGCAGGGGTGCGACGCCCGTGCGGGACAGCGCGTACACGGTCGAGGGCAGGTTCTGCGACTCCAGCCAGCGGGCCAGGGTCCGCTCCGGGAAGTAGTCGCCGCGGGCGGCCGTCGAGGGACGTACGGCGGCGACGTCGTGGTCCAGCCACACGTCGAGGTCCAGGCCGTACAGGTCGGCGAAGGAGAGGTTGGCGAGGTGGACCTCCTTGCCCGCCTCGCGCAGCGCCAGCGCGATCGGCAGCCCGGCGTAGACGTCGAAGCCGCCGCCGGCCCCGGCGACGAGGATCCGCCGTGCGTCGCGCAGGCGGGTGAACAGGGCGGGTTCGAGGAGGGAGAACACCGGGGGACGGTAACAGCGGGCGGCAGACCCCGGCAGCGGATTTCCGCGCCCGTGCCGGTCGTTGGCGGGCCCGCTCCCGGTCGGGTGTCGGTGCCCGCGCCTAGACTCGGCCGGATGGTGACGGAGACGGATATCGCACTCGCCGACGGGCGGACGCTGCACGTGTACGACACCGGGCCGGGCGGCCGGGAGGACGGCGCCGGACCGGCCGTCCTGTGGCACCACGGCACGCCCAACATCGGCACTCCTCCCGAGCCGCTCTTCGCGGCCGCGGCCGAGCGCGGCGTCCGCTGGGTCGGCTACGACCGCCCGGGGTACGGCGGTTCGACGCCCCGTCCGGGCCGGGACGTCGCCTCGGCGGCCGCTGACGCGGCGGCCGTGGCCGACGCGCTGGGCATCGGCCGCTTCGCGGTCATGGGCCACTCCGGCGGCGGCCCGCACGCGCTGGCCTGCGCGGCCCTGCTGCCGGACCGGGTCCTGGCGGTGGTCTGCGGGGCCGGCCTGGCGCCGTTCGGCGCGGAGGGGCTCGACTGGTTCGCCGGAATGGGGCCCTCCGGCGCGGCGGAGCTCGGCGCGGCGGTCCGGGGGCGGGCGGCGCTTCAGGAGCGGCTGGCCTCCGACGACTTCGACCCCGAACTCTTCACGCCTGAGGACCACGCCGCGCTGGCGGGCGCGTGGGGGTGGCTGGGCGACGTCGCGGGCAAGGGGGCCGAGACCGACCAGGGCGGCATGGTCGACGACGACCTCGCCTATGTGGCGCCGTGGGGCTTCGACCCGGCCGGCGTCGCCGCGCCCGTCCTGGTCCTGCACGGCGGGGCGGACCGCATCGTGCCCGCCGCGCACGGCGTGTGGCTCTCCCGGCGGTGCCCGGACGCGGAGCTGTGGCTGCGGCCCGGCGAGGGGCACATCTCGGTCCTCGGCTCCGCCGTGGACGCGCTCGACTGGCTCGTCGGGCAGGCCGCCCGGCAGGGCTGACCGCTCTCCGGCGCCGTCCACAGCCTGTGGACGGCGCCGGAGCGGTACGGGTGGGCGGCTCGTGGGCGACGATCGCGACCGGACGGCACGTGACGGCAGCGCGTCGGCCCGCCGCGGGGATCCCGCATCTTTCTCCCTCCTGTACGGGAGTTGACGCGTCGAGGACAACCATGTGCCGTATTCGGATGTCTGAACGGTTGCCCCGGGCCGGCCGCGGGGCGGATCCAGCACCACACAGGCGACGACCCGGTGCCCCGCGGGGGGCGGCGCCCCGGGCGCGGACGGAGGACCCGTACGACCGTGGACAGGCACGACGGCAGTGACATCGACCCCGCGGACCAGTGGGTCCTCGACCCGGAGACCGGCTCCTACCGGCTGCGACTCGACTCCGACGCCCCTCCGGCCCCTACGGTGCCCCGCCAGGGCGGGCGGCGGGCGCGCCGCGAGGAGCAGCGGCCCGTCCCGGCCCCCGCCCCCGCGCCGGGCGGCCGCCGCCGCGCCGGGGCCCCGGCGTCCCGCAAGGCGAAGCGGTCCACGAAGCGGAGGGTCCTGATGTGGACCGCGGGCACGCTCGGGTTCGTGCTGCTCGCGGGCAGCACCGGTGCCTGGCTCCTGTACCGGCATCTCGACGGCAACATCGCCACCGTCGACGTCGGCACGGCGGGCAGCAAGCAGGTGACCAGCAAGGACGCGGTGAACATCCTGGTCATAGGCACCGACAGCCGCAAAGGCCTGGGCGCGAAGTACGGAGATTCCGGCAGTGTCGGCCACGCGGACACCACGATCCTCTTCCACGTGGCGAAGGACCGGTCCAACGCGACCGCCATGAGCATCCCGCGCGACATGGTCACCGGCATACCGGACTGCCCGACCAAGCAGAAGGACGGCTCCACCAAGACGATCCCCGGGACACCGCAGGGGCGGTTCGGCCCGCGCTTCAACGAGAGCCTCGGCCAGGCGGGCCGCGACCCGGGCTGCACCATGCGGACCGTCACCAAGATCACGGGTGTCCCCGTCGACCACTTCGTCCTGGTCAACTTCGAGGCCGTGAAGACCCTGTCCACGGCGGTCGGCGGGGTGCCGATCTGCCTCACCCACCCCATCAAGGACACGACCCCCGAGGGCGAGGGCTCCCATCTGGACCTGCCCGCCGGACCGAACAAGGTCCAGGGCGAGCAGGCGCTGGCCTTCGTCAGGACCCGCCACTCGCTCAAGAACGGCAGCGACCTGGACCGGATCGACCTGCAGAAGCAGTTCCTCGGCTCGATGATCCGGCAGATGAAGTCCGGTGACACCCTCACCGACCCCACGAAGCTCTTCAAGCTGGCGAACGCGGCCACCAAGTCGCTCACGGTCGACACCGGCATCGGCGGCGTCGCGAAGCTCACCGACCTCGCCAAGGACCTGAGCCGGGTCGATCCCGAGCACATCACCTTCACGACGCTCCCGGTCGTCGACAACCCGGCCGAGGGCACAAAGCACGCGACGGTCGTCGTGGACGACACGAGGGCGCCCGCGCTCTTCAAGGCGATCAAGAACGACGCCTCGCTGACCAAGGCGAAGAAGAAGCCCGCGGCCGCCGACTCCAAGCTCCGCGGTGCCAAGGCGGATCCGTCGCAGGTCCGGGTGCTCATCCACAACGGCGGCGGCCCCCAGGGCGCGGCGCAGGACACCCTGGAGTGGCTGCAGAACACCAAGGGCGTCGCGCACTCCACCAACGGCGGCAACGCCCCCGGCGGGAAGCAGGACCGTACGACCCTGGAGTACGCGCCCGACCAGGCCGACCAGGCCCGGGCCCTGGCCGCGATGATGGGACTGCCCGCCACCGCCCTCCGCCCCGGCACGGCGGACGCCGGACCCGGCGCGGACATGACCCTCACCCTCGGCGGCGACTACCGGGGCGCCGGGACCCCGCTCGCCGACCCGGACCGCCTGCCGGACGACATCCCGCAGTCGCGCGCCGACAAGGGGGAATGCGTCGGCTGAGCCGCCACGGCCCCGGCGGGCCGCTTCGCCGCGCCGCGCCTACGGTGGGAAGGAGGAAGGGGCGCCCCGGGCGCCCGAGATCGCGACCGCAAGGAGCGCGGCATGTCCCGCAGCGACAACCTCTCCGTCCTGGAGGGCTTCGGTACGGCGGTGAACAGCGGCCACCTCGACGAGATCGGCGAGTACGTCGCGACCGGCTCGGTGGACCACGACCCCGCCCCGGGCCAGGGCCCGGGGCCGGAGGGGTACGAGGAGATGTTCGGCGAGATGCGGCGGGCCTTCCCCGACCTGCACGTCGAGGTCGAGCACGTCATGGCCACCGACGACGAGATCGCCTTCGCGTACACCATCACCGGCACGCACCTCGGCGAACTGATGGGCCACGCCCCGACGGGGCGCACCGTCAGCTACCGGGGCATGCAGATCAGCCGGTTCGAGGACGGGAAGATGGCCGAGCGCTGGGGGAGCAGCGACCAGCTCGGCATGCTGCGCCAGCTCGGCCTCACCCCCTGACCCCTCCGTAGGTCGGAGGCCGGACCCTCCGGAAGCCGTGGTGGCTCGGGCCGGGCGACAAACCCCTTGCCCCGCCGTGGAACGTCCGTGCGATCATCAGCTCGCCTCTTGGCATGCCCATCGTGCGAAGCCGTCGCGTACGGACCGACGCACCCAGGCGTCACTTCACCGCTTCCGGGGGGAACGGAATGCCTCACCACCCGCGTACCGCCGCGAGACCCGCGCCGTACGCCGCTCTCCTTCTCATGCTGTCGGTCCTGCTGGCGGCCCTGCTCCCGGCCGGCTCCGGGGTGGCGTACGCGGACACCGCGGAGGACGGCGGGGACTGCGCCGTCCTCCCGCTCGCCCCCTTCGGAGACCCGGGACAGGCCGTCGGCACGGCGACCGTCGCCGCGGACGGCATCGTCTGCTACACCTTCACCGCGGAGCGGGCGGGGTTGCACCGCGTGCTGGTCCACGACGCCCACAGCAGCACCCACGCCCAGGTCTACGACGGTGCCGACGCGCTGGACTGCTACGACGCCGCCTGGAGCAGCCCGGGCTGGTGCGAACTGCCCCGTGCGGGCGCCTACACGCTGAAGGTCGTCAACAACGGCTGGGACACGGAGGCGTTCAGCGTCGCCGTCGTCCCCCTCGCCACGACCGCGAACTGCGAGCCCGAGACCGGCACCTCGTGGGACACCCCCGCGGTGGACGTGTCCGTGCCCGGCCCGATGGGCCTGGTGTGCGTGCCGTTCGCCGGGACCGCAGGTGAGCGCGTCCTGCTCTACGCCGACGGCACCCAACTGGGCGCCGGAGCCACGTCCTGGATCACGGACGCGACGGGGGCGCGCATCTGCCCGCACTTCAACGAGGACGACAGCGTCGGTTGCGTGCTGCCCGGCGACGGCCCCTACCGTGTCCTGACCTGGGTCACCAATGACGAGGACGCGCCCGCCGCCCACACCGTGGCCGTCCGCCGGCTGTCCGACCCGGCCGGGTGCACGAGCGTCCCGGTGAACGGGTTCGACTCCGCGCCCACGGCCGCGGCGCCGGGTGCCGAGTGCAAGACCTTCACCGCGCCCGCCGCCGGACGCTACGACGTGTACCGGGTCGACTCCGGCGCCCATTCCCCGAGCGAGGTCTACGACCGGGCCGGGAGAACCGTCTGCCGGCCGTGGCAGCATCCGTGCTCCCTGCCCGCCGCCGGCGACTACACCGTGCTCACCGACCGCGCGACGCTCGTCATCGACCGCACCTCCACGGCCGGTTGCGTGGCCGCCGGACCGGGCACGTCCCACGGCACCCTCGACGAGACCGGCGAGGTCGACTGCCTGACGCTGCCGCTGCCCCAGGGTGCCCGGATGGCGGCGCTGCAGCCGCTGGGCGGCGTCTCGGGCCCGCGCACCGACGTCTCGGTGATCGACGGCGACGGTGCCACGCGATGCGACTGGACAACGCTCACCACCGGCACCTGCGCGCTCACCGGCACCGCGCCGTTCCGCGCCCTGATCTCCAGCGACGACCAGGTCGGGGGGACCGGTCCCTACGACGTCGCCTTCTACCGGACGGACTCCACGAGCGGCTGCCAGGTCCTCCCGGCGGGCGACTTCACCGCCACGAGCGCCTCGGCACGGTTCACCACCGGTGACGGGGCCTTCTCCCACTGCCTGACCGTCCCGGCTGGCGACCACAGCGCGGTGGAGACCCTGCAACTGCGGGCGGACGCCGGGACCACGTCCACCGCCCGGTTCACCGTCGTCGACGGGAGCGGCAAGCAGGCCTGTTCCGCCTCGGCCACGCTGTTCACCTGGACGGCCTGCTTCCTCACCCCGGGAGCCGCGCACACTGTCCTGGTCACCGGCCGCGACACCGCGGGCGCGTACACCCTCGCCCGCCGCGACGTCACCGCGACCGCGAGGGGCTGCGCCGCCACCCCGGCGACCGCGGTGGGGGGTCCGTCCACGGGCGGCGCGCTGGGCGCACCGGGCGAGTTGCTCTGCCGGCGGGTGACCACGTCCGATGCCGCGGACGTCCTGCACCTCAGCGTCCGCGATGCGCTCGGCACCGCGAACAGCTACGTCTTCGACGCCGACGGCACGTCCGTGTGCGCCCGCCCCAACTCGTCCTGCGCGGTATCCGGTTCGACCGGCTACCAGGTCCTGGTCACCGTCCCGACCAGCCTGAAGGCCGCCGCCGACTACCGTTTCGACGCCCTGCGCATCGCCACGGCCGCGGGTCCGGCCGCGGAGTGCACGAAGGTCCCGAACATCAGTTACGGCTACGGCCCGATGACCGGCACCCTCGACGAGCAGCACACCGCCGTCTGCGCGTCCCTGCCCACCGCCTACAGCGACGTCTTCCGGGTCCCCGTCACCGACACGGACGGCGCCGCCGAGACCGCGGTACCCGCGCTGTACGACAAGAGCCGCGACAACGGCTGCACCCGGTACACCGACGGGTACGAGTGCTCGATCTACGAGCCGTACACGGGCGCGGCCCCGAGCGTCTTCGTCCTGGGCCTCCCGGAGCGGGCCTCGCACACCTCCTACCGCGCCGAACTGGTCTGCAGGTCCACGCGCTGCGGTACGGAGACGGTCGGCGTCACCGGGGTCGCCCCGGCCACCGGCGCCAGTGGCGGGAGGACCACGGTCACCGTGACGGGCACGGCCCTGCACGCGGAGGACAAGGTCCGGATCAGCCGGTCCTTCGGAAGCGTGAAGATCGAGTCCACCACCGTCTCGGTGTCGGCCGACCGCAAGACGCTGACGGCCGTCCTCGACCTCACCGGGGCGGCTCCCGGTGACTGGAACCTCAGCGTCATCACGCACAACAACGTGGAGTACCTGCGGAGTGGCTTCACCGTCACCCCGCCGGCCCCTCCGGTCAACACCGCGGCCCCTTCGGTGAAGGGTGCCGTGCGGGTCGGGGAGAAGCTCACGGCGGCCCCCGGCGCGTGGTCCCCCTCCCCTGACGCGTACGCGTACCAGTGGAGGGCCGACGGGAAGGCGGTCTCCGGGGCCACCGGGTCCGCGTACACGGTGCCGGCGTCGCTGCTGGGGAAGAAGCTCTCCCTGACGGTGACGGCCCGTCGCACCGGTCTTCCCGACGGGACCGTGACGACGTCCGCGGTCACGGTCGCCAAGGGGGCCGCCCCGAAGGCCACCACGCGACCGGCGGTCAAGGGCGTGGTGCGGGTCGGCGTCCGGCTCACCGCGGCTCCCGGCGTCTGGTCGCCGGGGCCGACCTCGTACGCGTACCAGTGGAGGGCCGACGGGAAGGCGGTCTCCGGGGCCACCGGGTCCGCGTACACGGTGCCGGCGTCGCTGCTGGGGAAGAAGCTCTCCCTGACGGTGACGGCCCGTCGCACCGGC
>NZ_JBHYMQ010000009.1:174729-181742 GCF_042742985.1 Streptomyces sp. NPDC058864
AAGGCGGTCTCCGGGGCCACCGGGTCCGCGTACACGGTGCCGGCGTCGCTGCTGGGGAAGAAGCTCTCCCTGACGGTGACGGCCCGTCGCACCGGCCATCTCGACGGGACCGTGACGACGTCCGCGGTCACGGTCGCCAAGGGGGCCGCCCCGAAGGCCACCAAGGCGCCGGCGATATCGGGTACCGCCAAGGTCGGCCGCACGCTCACCGCGTCGCACGGGACGTGGACGCCGGCACCGGCCTCGTACCGCTACCAGTGGTACGCGAGCGGCAAGGCGATCAGCGGCGCCACCAAGTCGAAGCTGGTCCTGAAGTCCGCCCAGCGCGGAAAGAAGATCACCGTCAAGGTGACCGCCGTGCGCGGCGGTCACAGCAGCGGTGTCGCGACCAGCAGGGCGACGGCGGCGGTCGCGCGCTGACCGGGCACGCGGGCGGCCGGGACACGGCCGCCCGCGTGCCCGGCCCGGTGCCGGGCCGCCGCCGCGACGGCGACGAACCCGCGACGTCCGACCACCCCGGGCAGCCCGCGCGTGGCAGGGCCCCCGCGCCCGGCCACGGGCGCCGCCCCCAAGGGCCCGGTCAGAGCCGCCCGACGTCCATCACGGCCTGCGCGAAGGCCGCGGGGGCCTCCTGCGGCACGTTGTGCCCGATGCCCTGCAGCGTGCGGTGCGCGTACTTCCCGGTGAACTTGGCCCGGTAGGCCGAGCCGTCGCCCGGCGGGGTGAACGGATCGACCGCCCCGTCGAGGGTGATCGTGGGCACGGCGATGACGGGCCCGCGGGCGAGCCGCGCCTCGATGTCGGCGTGGCGCGGGTCACCCTCCGTCAGGCCCAGCCGCCAGCGGTAGTTGCCGATGACGATGGGGACGTAGTCCGGGTTGTCGAAGGCCGTCGCGGTGCGCTCGAACGTGGCGTCGTCGAAGCCCCAGGTCGGGGAGTTGAACTTCCACACCAGCCGGGCCAGGTCGTCCCGGTAGCGCTCCAGCCCCTTACGGCCGCGCTCTGTCGCGAAGTAGTACTGGTACCACCACGCCCATTCCGTCTTCGGCGGCAACGGCTGCTTGTTCGCCTCGCGGTTGGTGATCAGGTAGCCGGTCACCGAGACCAGCCCCCTGACCCGCTCCGGCCACAGCGCGGCGATGATGTCCGCCGTCCGCGACCCCCAGTCGAAGCCGGCGAGGACCGCCTTCTTGATCCCCAGGGCGTCCATGAGCGCGACGATGTCCAGGGCGAACGCCGCCTGCTGCGGATCGCGCGGCGTCGAGCGGGACAGGAAGCGCGTCGTCCCGTGGCCGCGCAGGTAGGGCACGACCACCCGGTAGCCCTTCGCGGCCAGCAGGGGTGCGACGGCGACGTAGCTGTGGATGTCGTACGGCCAGCCGTGGAGCAGGATCACCGCGGGTCCGTCGGCCGGTCCGGCCTCGGCGTAGCCGACGTCCAGCACCCCGGCCCTCACCTGCTTCAGCGGGCCGAACGCCGCGGCGTCGCGGGGCCGTTCCTTGCCGGGGGCCATGGGCGGCGCCGGCTTGTTCTCGTCGGGCCCGGTCGTCGCGCACCCCGTGGCGATCCCGGCCAGTGTGGCCGCGACCGCTCCCGTGCCGACGATCGTGCCGAAAGTCCGCCTGTCGATCATCCTTGGCCTTCCGTGGGATACGGGCGCGGGCACTGGAGTAGGCCATGCCCCCTGCTGTGCCGCCCGCGTCACCGGACCGGCAAATGTCATCCCCATGGCACAGGCCCCGGCGGTCGCGGTGAGGGCCGGACGGGTGAAGTCGGCGGCGCGGCGCAACCGGCGGGCGGCGCGCGGCTGTCCTGCACGGCGAGTCCGGTCGACACCGTCCGAGATCCGAGAGGAAACCCCATGAGCCTTCTCGATACTCCGCAGCAGTCACTGGGTGGCGTCCCCCTGGGGGCCCACCTGGCCGCCGTCGACGCGCGCTGGGTCGAGCTCCACGCCGCGCTCATCGCGGCCGGGGTGCCTCCGCTCCCGGGGGACAGCGACGCCGTGCACACCATCGCCCGGCAGCTCGACGACGCCACGGTCAGTTCCGTCGTCGCCTGGATCGACAGCGCGGCCTCCCGCTGAGCCGCGGTACCGGTCGGCAGCCCTCCGCCGGCCGGTACCGACGGGGGCCGTCACGTGTCCGGCCCGGCCTCCGAGGACTCCGGGTGAACTCCAGGGGAAGTCCGTACAACCATTTCGTGCGTCCGTGCGTCATGTCGCTGTCACCGGCGTCTTCTCCCCCTGGAGTCCAGCACGATGCACCGATCCCTCAGACACCCTTTGTCCGCTGTCGTCGTATCGGTCCTCGGCGGGGCACTGGTCGCCGTCCCCTCGTCCGCCCGGGCCGCGTCGGGCGTGGCGGGCGACATCAACCACGACGGTTACCGGGACCTCGTGATCTCCGCCCCCGACGCCACGGTCGCGGGACGGGCGGGGGCGGGGGCGGTGGTGATCCTCTACGGCTCTGCCGGCGGGTTCGGGAAGCGCGCCGTGCTGACCCAGGACTCCGCGGGCATACCCGGCTCCGCCGAGGCCGGCGACCACTTCGGGGCCTCGGCGGCGGTGCACGACGTGGACCTGAACGGCTACAGCGACCTGGTCATCGGTGCGCCGGGTGAGGAAGTGTCGGGTGACATCGGGGGCGGGTTGGTGACCTTCGTCCACGGATCGTCCACGACGCCGGGCAAGGCATTCACGGTCGGGGACCCCTCGCCCTACGAGCACGACGCGTGGGGCCGGACACTGGCCGTCGGCACCTTCGACGGCTACACCGACAACGGGCGGCCCGTCATCGCCGTGGGCGCGAACGACAACGGGGTCTACTACATGCCCGCGACGGCCGGCGGCTCCTGGCTGGGCGGCGTCGGCGTCAACTTCAACCCCAAGTACGCGATCACGAGCCTGGTCACGGCCGCCGACGACACCCTCGTCGTCTCCGGTCGCGGCCAGAGCACGGACACCTGGGGCTCCGACGGTGAGGGGAGCTTCGTGCGGACCCTCGTCCACTCGGGCCAGTACACCGACGAGCAGGCCGGTGGACTCGTGACGGCCGTGGGCGACCTCAACGGCGACGGCCAGGCCGATCTGGTGAGCGGGAACCCCTTCGAACCCGGTGCGGACCCCCACGGAGCGCTCGGCGGCAAGGTCACCGTCACCTACGGCGGCGGTGTCACCGGTGGCTCCGGGGCCACCGTCGTGATCGACCAGAACACCGCGGGCATCCCCGGGGTGTCGGAGGCGGGCGACCGCTTCGGCGCCGCGCTGTCCATCGGCGACACCGACAAGGACGGCTACGCCGACCTCGTCATCGGCAGCCCCGGGGAGGACGGCGCGTCCGGCGCCGTCACGGTGATCCGGGGCGGCGCCGGCGGACTGGTCACGACGGCCGCGCGCGGCGTCTCCCAGAACACCGCGGGTGTCCCGGGCAGTTCCGAAGCGGGTGACGCGTTCGGCAGCTCGGTGCTGCTCAGGGACTGCACCAAGGACGGCGCGGCCGACCTGGTGGTCGGCGGTCCCGGTGAGGACGGCGGCGACGGCGCGATGTGGCTCCTGCGGGGGGCGGTCCCGTCACAGGCGCTCGGCATCACCGCGGCGGGCGCGGGTCTGTCCACCTCCGGCACCCCGCACTTCGGTTCCGTCTCGACCAGCAGCCGATGACCGGCCCTTCCCAGGAGATTCCCGAGACCATGCGCAGAAGCATCGCTCCGACCGTCCTGCTGACCAGCGCCACGGCCCTCGTCATCGCACTGACCGCACCCACGGCGACGGCGGCCCCGCAGCCGTACAAGGGTGCCAACACCGCCCGCGTCCAGGACGACTTCAACGGCGACGGATATCGGGACGTCGCCGTGGGCGCCCCCGTCGCGAAGGTCGGCAAGGCCGACGGCGCCGGTGCCGTGGTCGTCCTGTACGGCTCGTCGTCCGGCGTCAGCACCACCCGCAAGAAGGTGATCACCCAGGACACGAGCGGAGTGCCCGGCACCGCCGAGCCGGGCGACGGCTTCGGGACCTCCGTCGAGACCGCGGACCTGGACCGGGACGGCTATGCCGATCTGCTCATCGGCTCCCCCTGGGAGTCCATCGGCACCATGCAGGGCTACGGCAGCATCACCGTGCTCTGGGGCGGGGCCGGCGGGCTCACCGGCGGTGCCACCCTCGCCCCGCCGACCGGGCTCAACGAGTGGGGCAGCTACTCCGCCGTCATCAAGGCCGCGGACGTGACCGGTGACGGATACCCCGACGTCGGCACCGGCAGCATCAACGGTGCGATCTCCTTCACCGGCCCGTTCACCCGCACCGGGGCGTACGCGGGCCGCCGGATCCTCCCGCCCTTCGGCACCACCCGGGGGCTCACCACGGGGGACCTCGACGGTGACGGGGTGGCGGAGCGGATCTGGCTGCCCGGACCGGTGGGCGGGAACCTCAACGGCGACGTCTGGATCGAGGACCGGACCGGCGGGATCCACCAGCTGCCCGGTGCGAGCGGCATGGTCGGCGTCGTGGCGGACGTCGACAAGGACGGTTACGGCGACCTGGTCCTGGGGCGGCCCTGGGACTCCGCGTTCAGCTCCACCCCCGGGGGTGTGGCGCACACCGGCGGCGAGATCAACGTCTGGTACGGGAGCGCCCAGGGCGTCGACCCGGAGCAGACGCCCACCGTCATCCACCAGGACACGGCCGGTGTGCCGGGCGGCGGGGAGAAGGCCGACTTGTTCGGCCAGTCGCTGAGCGCCGGCGACGTGAACGGCGACGGCTACGAGGACGTGCTGGTCGGCGAGCCCGGTGAGGCCATCGGTTCCCGCTCGCAGGCCGGGCAGAGCGTGCTGCTGCGTGGCTCCGCCGCCGGGCTGACCGGCGCCGGTGCGACGGGCTACCAGCAGGACACCGCCGGCGTGCCGGGGGGAGCAGAGGCCGACGACCAGTTCGGCGCGGCGGTCCACCTGGCCGACGTGAACCGCGACGGGAAGGCCGACATGCTGACGGGCATACCGGGCGAGGACGACCTGGGCGCCCTGTGGGTCACCCGCAGCGGCTCCTCGGGACCGGTGATCAGCGGCTCTACCAACGTCTCCGGCAAGTCCGCCGGGATCACCGTCGGCTACGAGGAGGCCCTTTTCGGCTACACGATGAACGGGGCACGCAACGGTCTCTGAGCGTCTGTCCTTCGCGTCCTTCGCCCCGCCGGGAAACCCGGCGGGGCGATCGCGTTCTCGCCCGGATCAGCGGGCGTTCCGGCGGTGGATGCCGGCGACCCTGCGGGAGTCGTGCAGCGAGGCACCGAACCGCGGATGACCCACCGGGCCCGTGCCGGCCCCTTCGCCCCGCGGCCGGACCGCTCCCGGCGCCGTCGATGGCCACGGACCCCTGTGCGACGGTCCGGGTCTGTTCCGACGGGCCCTGCCGGCGGTGGGTGACGACGACCCCGCCGCCCGGTCGGACCGGTGAAACGGGCCCGGCCCCGGCCCCGGTGGACGCCGGGGCGATGCCGTCGAGGCCGCCGCCGTGGAAGTCACTTCTCACCTGTCGCCCTCGCCGTCGCCGGCGATGATCGCGCCCGCCTCGTGAGGCCTTCGTTTGACACTTCCGGGGCTTCTCTCCCATCATCATTCCACTAATCGAGTAGCTAAAGGGTGTTGAAGCTCGTGGAGTTCCGCATCGACAGGCGCAGCGGGATCGCCGCCTACCAGCAGATCGTGCAGCAGACCAAGCAGGCCCTTCGGCTGGGCGTCCTGATGCCGGGGGACCGGCTGCCCACCGCCAAGGAGGTCGCCGAGACCAGCGCCGTCAATCCGAACACCACGCTCAAGGCCTACCGCGAACTGGAACGCGAGGGGCTGGTCGAGCCGAGGCCCGGCCTCGGCACCTTCATCCGCCGCTCACTGGCCCGCCCCCAGGCGGGCGCCGACTCCCCGTTGCGCGGGGAACTGGAGGCGTGGATGACCCGGGCCCAGGAGGCGGGCCTGGAACGGGAGGACGTCGCCGCGCTGGTCGCGGCGGTCCTGGAGGAGCGGTACGCCGGCACCACGGCGGCCGACGGAACACCGGAAGGTCGGGAGAAGAGGATGACCAGTGCGTGACGCCACGGATGCCATGGACATGGGCGGCCCGGTGGAGGAGTCGGCGATCGAGGCTCATGGGGTGGGCCGTAGGTACCGGCGGGGGTGGGCCCTGCGGGATTGTTCGTTCCGGTTGCCGGCCGGGCGGATCTGCGGGCTGGTGGGGCCCAACGGTGCGGGCAAGACGACGCTGATGTCGATCGCCGCGAACCTGCTGGAGCCGACGGAGGGCACGCTGACGGTGTTCGGCGCGGTGCCGCAGTCCGCGGAGGCCGGCCGCCGCACGGCGTTCCTGGCCCAGGAGAAGCCGCTGTTCCGCCGTTTCACGGTGGCCGAGACGCTGCGTCTGGGCCGTGAGCTGAACCCGGGCTGGGACCAGCGGGCCGCGGAGCAGATCGTCCGCGCGGGCAATGTGCCGATGGAGGCGAGGATCGGCACCCTCTCGGGCGGGCAGCGCACCCGGGTCGCGTTCGCGCTGGCCTTCGGCAAGCGGCCCGACCTGCTGCTGCTGGACGAGCCGATGTCGGACCTGGACCCGCTGGTGCGGCACGAGCTGATGAGCACCCTGATGGCCGAGGCCGCCGAGCACGGCACCACGGTGCTGATGTCCTCCCACATGCTCAGCGAGCTGGAGAGCGTCTGCGACTTCCTGCTGGTGATCTCGACCGGCGGGCTGCGCATGGCCGGTGACGTGGACGAGATCCGCAGCGCCCACGTGCTGCTGCAGGGTGTCGCCAGCGGTGAGGGCGGGGGGCTGCCCGCGGAGCTGGCCGGGCACACGGTGGTGGAGTACCGCACCAGCGGGCGGCAGGCCACCGCCCTGATCCGTCCGGACGGTCCGGTGAGCAGCCAGTGGCAGTCCCACACCCCGCAGTTGGAGGAACTCCTGCTCGCCTACCTGCGCTCGCCCCAGGCGCCGCCGCTGATCAGTCCGGTCGCCCAGATCCCGGGCC